>NZ_JBSFCI010000033.1:0-99336 GCF_053593375.1 Streptomyces sp. NPDC002309
CCCGCCGCTCTCCCGTTCGGTCGGGTGCCGCCCCCTCGCGATGCCCGGGGCGTGCGGCGTGCGCCGGCCCGGGGGCGTCGCATGCGTGAGGGGTTGCCGTCCGGCGGACGGCAACCCCTCACAAACGTCGGTGGGAGCGGTAGGGAGTCAGTGGCCCTGTTGCTCGTCGCGGCGTCGCTGCCAGCGCTGCTCGATACGGTCCATCATCGAACGCCGCTGACGTCCCTGACGGCCGGCGTGGGGGGCTCCCGCGGCGGGCTGCTCACCCGGCTTGGGGGCCTTGCGCCAACCGGTCACGGCGAGTACCGCGCAAGCCAGCATGACGAGGAATCCCACCACGCTGAGCCAGACCTGCTTGGCGACCATTCCGGCCATGAGGAGCGCGATACCTACGAGGAAGCCCGCGACCGCCTGGTAGACCCGTCGCCGGGTGTACGTACGCAGCCCGCTTCCCTCAAGCGCTGTCGCGAACTTGGGATCTTCGGCGTACAGCGCTCGCTCCATCTGCTCGAGCATGCGCTGCTCGTGCTCTGAGAGCGGCACGGAGTCCTCCTCATCGTGCAGTCGCCGGGGCGACCCGGGGGGTCCCTTCAGGATAGGCAGGGAATCGCCCCCGTGAAACCCGCCCCTCTACGCCAATTGGCCAACCGGAACCCGCCATGACCGGACCGGCCCGCTGAGATGGACATTCCCCGGCGGCCGACCCGTCATGCCGGGCGGTCTCCCTCGATCATACGGCGGGAACGCCCCGATCGGAGGGCCTGTGGCGTACTCCATCCGCTAGCAACGCGCTGATCAGGGCCGTCTCACGGGAGTCACTCAGGCCCCGGTGGGCGCCTGCGTCTCGCCGAGCACATGAAGCTGCGTGGCCACCGCGTGGAACGCGGGCAGCTCGGCCGCGGCGGCCTCCAGCTTGAGCAGGGCGTCCATGGCGCCCGGCTCGGTGTCCACGAGGACTCCGGGCACGAGATCGGCGAAGACCCGGACGCCGTGCACGGCGCCGACGGCGAGGCCGGCGTCCCCGACCAGTTCGGTGAGCTGCTCGGCGGTGAAGCGGCGCGGCATCGGGTCACCCGAGCCCCAGCGGCCGTTCGGGTCGTCGAGGGCCTGCTTGGCCTCCGTGAAGTGACCCGCGAGGGCGCGCGCGAGCACGGCGCCGCCCAGACCGGCGGCGAGCAGGCTGAGGAAGCCGTCCTGGCGGAGGGCGGCCACCGCGTTGCGCAGAGCCTCCGCCGGGTCGTCCACGTACTCCAGGACGCCGTGGCACAGCACCGCGTCGTAGCCGCCGCGCTCGACCACGTCGAAGAGGCCGCGGGCGTCGCCCTGCACGCCCTTGACCCGCTCGGCGACGCCGGCCTCGGCGGCGCGGCGCTCCAGGGCGAACAGCGCGTTGGGGCTGGGATCGACGACGGTGACGCGGTGGCCGAGGCCGGCGACGGGCACCGCGAACTTGCCGCTGCCGCCCCCGGTGTCGAGGACGTCCAGCGACTCCCGGCCGGTGGCCTTGACCCGGCGGTCCAGGGCGTCCTGGAGGACCTCCCACACCACGGCGGTACGGAGCGCGGTGCGAGGACGAGGAGGGTCGGAAGCCAGCGACGCCGCTTGCGGATGGCGGTGGGAGGCGGGCGGGCGCATCGGGTCCGACACGGCAGTTGACTCCTCGGCGCGGCACCGCCCTCGTGCGGGCGGAGCGAACGGGCTGCCTTCCCGCCCCCAGGCGCGGGAGGGAAGGCTTCAGGCGCCCTCCACCCTATTGCCTCCGGCGCGGCGGCCGGTCACCGCGCCGGGCACGTATTCCTCCTGACCAAGAGTGGTTTCGACGGGCCCGGCCGGTGCGTCACCCCACGTCGGGCAGGCCACGGTCCCGGCCCGCGCGCGAGCCGCGCCCCACCGCCGCTTCCGTGCCGGGCCGGGGGTGGGGCAGGACCGGCTGGAGCACCAGCATCCGCTCGACGAGGCGCAGGAACATCGCCACGTCGCGTATCAGGTCGTCGGCGTCCCGGCGGCCGGCCGCGCCCTGGATGCCCGCCTCGGCCCGGGCGCGGCGCCCGGCACCCGAGGCGAACAGCGCGCTCCATTCGCTGAGCTCGGGGGCGATCTCGGGGAGCACTTCCCAGGCGCTGCGGATCCGGGCCCGGCGTCGGGGGCTGGTCTCCGGGCGGCCCCGCACGGCCAGTACGGCGGCGGCGGTGCGCAGGGCGGCGAGGTGGGCGGTGGCGTAGCGCTCGTTCGGCGTTTCGAGGGCTGTCGCCTCTTCGAGCCCTGTGCGGGCCTGGGCGAGCAGGTCGAGGGCGGCGGGCGGGGCCGTGGCCCGGCGGAGCACGGGGTGCACATCGCCCGCCGGACCGGTCAGTGAGGGGGCAGGGCCGGTGGCGCGGCCCCGTGGGGCGGCGGCTGCGGAGGAGCTGGCCATGACGAACCTCCTGTCGTCTTGGTGACGGCACGCCCTCATACGGGGTGCCGTATGTGCCCATCGTGGGGTATGGCACTGACAATCCGTTCTGACCTGGGCTTTTGCTTCGATCGAAGGTTCGGGCTAGTTTTTGCACTGACCAGTCAGTTCACATAGTTCCGTTCGGAAGCACCTGGGGGCACTGTGGGGGGAACCGTGACGGGACTCGCCGTCACCACCCGCGACTTCGGGCTCAGGGGGCCCCGCGGCTGGGCCTTTCGCGGCATCTCCTTCGCCGCGGCGCCCGGCTCGCTGATCGCGATCGAAGGCCCGTCCGGGTCGGGGCGCACGAGCCTGCTGCTCGCGCTCACCGGCCGGATGAAGGCCACCGAGGGGACGGCGGAGGTCGGCGACGCCCGGCTGCCGCAGCAGATGGCGGCGCTGCGCCGGGTCAGCGCGCTCGCGCACGTCCCCGGCGTCACCGACCTCGACCCCGCCCTGACCGTCGGGGAGCACCTGCGCGAAAGGGCCCTGCTGCAACGCCGGTTCGGCGTCTCGCTGCGGGGTCTGCTGCGGCCGCGCACCGAGCGCGCGAACGAGGCGAGGCTGCGGATCGACGGGGCCCTGACCGCCTCCGGACTCGGCCTGGAGGCACTGCCCAAGGGCGCCCGGACGGCCGTGCGCGATCTGGAGCGTGTGGAGGCGCTGAGGCTGTCCGTCGCGCTGGCGCTCGTCGGACGGCCGCGGCTGCTCGGGGTCGACGACACGGACCTCAAGCTCTCCGACGCCGAACGGGCCGAGGTGTGGGCGCTGCTCAGGTCGCTCACCGAGGCCGGCACGACGGTGGTGGCGGTGTGCAGCGAAGCGCCCGGGGACGCCGTGGCGCTGTCCACCGAGCGGGCCGGTGGCGGCCTGCCGGAGGAAACAGCGGCAGCGGTCGGCGCACCCGTGGACGTTCCCTCGGACACGGTCGACGGCACCGGCGAGGACCTGGACCCGCGGGAAGGCACCGGCAGCGGTGTCCCGGAAGGCCGGGGCGGCCGGGCGGACCGCGACGACACGAAGGAGGCGGCGGATGCGTTCGCCGAGACTGGCCGCTCTTGAGCTGCGGCGGTTCGGCCGGGGGAAGCTGCCCCGGGCCGCGCTGGTGGCACTTCTGCTGCTGCCGCTGCTGTACGGCGCGCTGTACCTGTGGTCGTTCTGGGACCCGTACGGCCGCCTTGACCGGATCCCCGTGGCGCTGGTGAACGACGACAGGGGCGCCACGGCCGGCGGCAAGCGGGTCGAGGCGGGCGACGACATCGTGGCGGGGCTGCGGGACAGCGAGGTCTTCGACTGGCACGAGGTGAGCGCCGGGGACGCGCGCGCGGGCGTGGAGGACGGCACGTACTACCTGTCACTGACCATGCCGGCGGACTTCAGCGGGCGCATCGCCTCCAGTTCCGGCGACTCCCCGGAGACGGGCGCGCTCCAGGTCCGCACGAACGACGCGAACAACTACGTCGTCGGGCAGATATCCCGGACGGTGTTCAGCGAGGTCCGCACGGCGGCGTCCACGAAGGCGTCGCGGTCCTTCCTGGACCGGATCTTCATCTCGTTCTCCGACATCCACGGCGAGACGGTGAAGGCGGCCGGCGGTGCCGACAGGCTCAAGAACGGTATCGGCACGGCCGAGAAGGGCTCCAAGGACCTCGCCGACGGCCTGAAGGAGGCCAAGGACGGCAGCGGGGACCTCTCCACGGGCCTGACGAAGCTCGCCACCGGCGCCAGTGACCTCAAGGACGGTTCGGCGCGGGTGGCGGAAGGTACGCAGGCGCTCGCCGACCAGGTCAACGGGATCGCGGACAAGCTGGGGCCCTTCCTGGAGGACAACGAGAAGACCATCGGTGACACGGCACGGCTGGTCGCCGACGCGTCCGGCGCCGTCCGGGACGACCTCGACACGCTCGTGAAGCGGGCCCCTGCCGCCGCCGAGGGAGCCCAGCTGGCCTCCGGCACGCTGAGCGACATCCACAAGAGGCGCTGCGAGACCCCTGCGGTGCCCGACGCGGCCTGCGCCGACCTGGAGAAGGCCATGGACTCGGCGGCCGACGTGGCGACCGTCGCGGACGACCTCGACACGGCGATCAGCGGCTACGACGGCGACATGGACAAGCTCGACGGGCATCTGGCCACTCTGGAGGAGCAGGCCCGGGCGCTCGCCCGGGACGCCCCTCATCTGTCGGAGGACCTCGACGAGGCCGTCGCGAAGATCAACAAGCTGAACGAGGGTGCCGGGAAGGTCGCCAAGGGCGCCGAGGCCCTGCACAAGGGACTGGCCACCGCCCGTACCGGGGCGCTGGACCTCGACACGGGCGTCGGTGAGCTCAAGACGGGCGCGGACGACCTCAGCGGGGGCATGTTCAAGCTGGTCGACGGCTCCGTGAAGCTCGCGGACGGACTGCACGACGGCGCGGAGCGGATCCCCGACTACGACGAGCGGGAGCGCGACGCGCGCACGGAGGTCATGGCGGACCCCGTCCGGCTCGCCTCCACGTCGCTGCACGAGGCGCCCAACTACGGCACGGGCTTCGCCCCGTACTTCATCCCGCTGTCCCTGTGGGTGGGCGCGATGGTGGCCTACATGCTGATCGCGCCGCTCAATCGGCGGGCGCTGGCCACGGACGCCTCGGCCTGGCGGATCGCGCTGGCGGGCTGGCTGCCGGTGCTGGCGATCGGCGTGCTCCAGACGGTGGCCCTGATGTCGGTGCTGCACTGGGCGGTCGGGCTGGAGATGGCGCGGTCGGCCGGGACGGTGGGCTTCCTGTTCCTGGTGACGGCGTGCTTCGCGGCGATCGTCCAGTGGCTGAACGCGCGCTTCGGCGCCGCCGGCCGGATCCTGGTGCTGGCCCTGCTGATGCTGCAGCTGACGTCCGCCGGGGGCACGTACCCCGTGCAGACCAGTCCGGGCTTCTTCAACGCGCTGCACCCGTTCCTGCCCATGAGCTACGTCGTCGAGGCGCTCAGGAGACTGATCACGGGTGGTGGCCTCGGTCCCGTGTGGCACGCGTGCGTGGTGCTGACCGCGTTCACCGCCGGTGCCCTCGCCCTGACCGCGCTGTCGGCCCGCCGCCGCCAGGTGTGGACACTGGACCGGCTGCATCCGGAGCTGAGCCTGTGACCTCGACAGCTGCTCCCTGCACGGATGCCGTTCCTGTGACAATCAAGGCCATGGAAAGCAGCAGCGCCACGTCGGGGGCGAGCACCCGCCGCGAGACGACCCGGCAGAAGCTCTACGAGGCGGCCGTCACGCTCATCGCGGAGCAGGGGTTCTCCGCGACCACGGTGGACCAGATCGCCGAGCGGGCCGGGGTCGCCAAGGGCACCGTGTACTACAACTTCGCCAGCAAGTCCGTCCTCTTCGAGGAGCTGCTCCGGCACGGAGTGGGCCTGCTCACCGCCTCCCTGAAGGAGGCGGCCGAGCGGACGGCGAAGGAAGGCGGCTCCCGGGTGGCCGCGCTGGACGCGATGGTCCGGGCCGGGCTCGTCTTCATCGACCGCTATCCGGCCTTCACACAGCTGTACGTGGCCGAGCTGTGGCGCACCAACCGGGCCTGGCAGTCGACGCTGCTGGTGGTCCGGCAGGAGGCGGTCGCCGTCGTCGAGGACGTGCTGCGCGAGGGCATCGCCCAGGGTGAGTTCAGCGAGGAGATCGATGTGCCGCTGACGGCCGCGGCGCTGGTCGGCATGGTGCTGGTGGCCGCGCTGGACTGGCAGGCCTTCCAGCCGGAGCGCTCCCTGGACGAGGTGCACGCGGCGCTGTCGCGGCTCCTGCAGGGACGGGTGAGCGGACGACCGTAGGCACCCGGCCCCGAGGCAACGGAAGCGAACGGCCACGGACGCCCTGCGCAGGCCCCGCGGAAACGGAAAGCGCAAAGCAGCGGACGCCCGTACAGGCCCCGCGGAAACGGAAGCGCAGAACCGCGGACGCCCCGTACAGGCCCCGCGGACACGAAGGAAGCGCCGGTTCGGATCGTGGCCGCGTCCCCCGCGGGCCACGCCGGACCGGCGCTTCCTTCGTGCTCCCCCGATTCTCCCGATTCCCCCGTTTCCCCGATATCCCCGGACCGGCCCGTGTTTCCCGTTCCGCCCGTCGGGCCCCCTCCCGTCGTCGCGTCCGGGGTTCCCCCGTGCCTCGCTCCCGCCGGTCCGGACCCGCAAGGGGAGAGGTCCGGGGCCCGCGCCGTTCCGCCGCCCCGTGTCGGCGGTACCGGCACCGGTCCCCTTTCCGTGCCACCACTCTCCCCTTCAGGCAGGTCCGGCCCCATCCGCGCGCGTACTCATCTCCGTCACTGAGTACGGGTACTCAGCCCTCCGCCTCGCTCCCCAGGACGCGCGGCGGCCCGGTGGTTACGATCGCGTCCGTGGCCGTACTCCCTCTTGTCTTCACCAGCGGCTGGGCCAGCGGCGTCAACGCCTACGCCGTGGTGCTGCTGCTCGGCTTCTTCGGTGCGACGGGGCTGAGCGACGAGATCCCGGAGACGCTGCAACGCCCCGAGGTCCTCATCACGGCCGGTGTGCTGTTCCTCGGCGAGACCGTCGCCGACAAGATCCCGTACGTCGACTCCGCCTGGGACTCCGTGCACACGCTGATCCGGCCCGCCGCGGGCGCCTGGGTCGGGGCACTGCTCGCCGGGCAGAGCGCTTCGCTGTCGGAGCTGGCGGCGGGCGCGATCGGGGGTTCCACCGCACTGGCCAGCCACGCGGTCAAGGCCGGGACACGGATGGCGGTCAACGCGTCGCCCGAGCCCTTCAGCAACGTGATCATCAGCATCGCCGAGGATCTCGGCGTCGGGGGGCTCGTGACGTTCGCGATCTTCTACCCCGAGGCCGCGGCGATCATCGCGGCGGTTCTCCTGGTCACCGGCCTGATCACCCTGTACTTCCTCGCCTCCCGCATCCACCGCTTCCTGCGCCGCAGGGCGCAACGCCGGGAGGAGCGGCGGTTGGCGGCGCGTGAGGCAGGTCCACCGGGCTGAGACCGGGCGTCGGCGCCCGGTCACGGACCCGGTCACGGAGTGTCAGTGGTGGCGGATAAAGTCGCGGGCATGGCAGGGATTGCGGTGATCGGCGCCGGGATGGGCGCCATGGCGGCCGCCGCGCGGCTGGCCGTGGCGGGCCACCGGGTGACGGTGTACGAGCGTACGGAGACCTACGGCGGAGCGGTGCGCCGGCGGGAGCGGGACGGGTTCGCCTTCGACACCGGTCCCGGCCTGCTGCCGTTGCCCGCGGTCTGGCGGGACCTGTTCCTCAAGACCGGCAAGGAGCCCCTGGAAGCGTGCGTCGAGCTGACGCAGGTCGACCCGTCGTCCCGGCACGTCTTCGCCGACGGCACCGAGCTGTCCGTGCCGAACGCCTCGCGCGCCGGCGTCGTCGCCGCCCTTGACGAGGCGCTGGGATCCGGCGCGGGCGCCCGCTGGGGCGACTTCCTGGTGCGCGCCCGCGAGGCCTGGGACCGGACGCGCCGGCCGCTCCTGGAGGAGCCGCTCTGGTCCGACTGGCAGGTGCTGGCCGAGCGCGAGCCCTACCCCTCGGTCCCGCACAAGAAGCTGCTGCGCACCCGCCGGGCCGGCACGCTCGCCGAGGTCGGCGCCTGGGAGCTGCGCGACCCCCGGCTGATCGCCCTGCTGGAGAGCCACGCGCTGGCGTACGGTCTCGACCCGCGCGTCGCACCGGCGGGCGCGGCCGTGCTGCCGTACATGGAGCACGCCTTCGGCGCCTGGTACGTGCGCGGCGGCATCCGGGAGCTGGCACGCGCGGTGTACGAGCGGTGTCTCGCCCGCCGGGTCGCGTTCGTCTTCGGCACCGAGGTCACCGGACTCCTGGAGAAGGACGGCCGGGCGGTGGGCGTGCGGCTGGCCGACGGGACGGCGGCGGAGGCGGACTTCGTGGTCGCCGGTGTCGCCCCCGGCGCGCTGCCGGACCTGCCGCCGCGGACCACCGGCGAGGTCCCGCCGCAGAGCGGGCTGCCGAGCCGTCTGACGGTGCTGCTGGCGCTGCGCGGCCCCCGACCGGAGGGCACAGCGCACCGGACGGTGGTGCACACCCCGGACAGGGACGGCGAGTTGGCGGCCGTCTTCGCCGCCGGGCGGCCGGGAGCGCGGGCCGCGCACCCCACGGTCACCGTCCTGCGCCCGGACGACCCGCGCCTGGTCCCGGACTCCGGCCACGAGGCGGTCACCCTGACGGCCACCGTCCCGGCGGCGACCGCACCGGAAGACCACGCCGAACACGCCGAGGCCATGATCACCACCGCCGGGCGCGCGATACCGGACCTCCGCTCCCGCCTCCTGTGGCACGAGCAAAACACCCCGGCCGACATCGCCGGGGCGACCGGCGCACGGGGCGGGGCCGTCCCGGCCCCGGCGCTGGCGGCGGCCGGGGGCCGACTGCTGCATCCTGCCAACAGCACGGCTCTGCCGGGGCTGTTCACCGTCGGCGGCTGGTCCCATCCGGGCGGTGGCCTCCCGCACGCCGGGATGTCGGGCGCACTGGTGTCGGGACTGATCGTGGAAGGACCGGAGTTCCGCGGCTCCCGGTGAGACGGACGCGCGGACACGGGTGAGCCCCGCGGTTCCCCTCACAGGGATCCACGGGGCTCCCACGGCTCCAGCCGCCGGTGCACGCCCGGTGACTCAGAACCGGTATCGCTCGTCGTACTCGTTCCCCTGCTGCGCCTGACCGTCCCCCTGGTGCGGATAGGGCTGCTCCTGCGGCAGCTCGCCCCCGTACGGGTCGTCGGTGCTGCGCTGCTGCGGCACCCACACGCCGCCGGCCGGGGTCTCGCCGCCGTAGCCGCCGCCTGCGTACGGGTCCTGCCCGTAGCCCTGCTGGCCGTACTGCTGCTGTTCGTACCCGGCGTCGTAGGACCCGCTGTAGGTCTGGGTGCCGATGTACGGGTCGGAGTAGGCGGCGTACTGCTGCTGACCACCGGTGTCGTAGCCGTACTGCTGCTGGCCGTAGCCCGAGTAGCCGTCGTAGGCGTAGGCGGCCTGGTCGGTGGACTGGGCGGTCGCCGCGTACTGGTCCTGGAGCTGGTCCTGGGGCTGACCCTGCGTGGCGTACCCGCCGGTGTCCCCGTACACGCCGTAGGAGCCGGTGTCGTCGGGCATCGGCTGCGGCTCGTACACCGAGGTGGACTCGGCGGCGGTCGCGGCGCCGGGACGGGCGGGCGCGAACACGTCGTCCCGCTCGTAGTCGTCCTGGCCGTGCCCGGCGCCGCCCTGCTCGTACGTGCCGTCCTCGTCGCCGTAACCGGACGCCTCGAGGTCGGACACCTCCAGCGACGGGTCCTCGTGCTCCGGCTCACCGCGGCGGCGCTTGCTGCCGCCCAGGCTCGGGCGTCCGGTGACCGCCCAGCCGGCGGCGAAGCCACGGCGGAACGACAGGGTGACGTAGGTCTGCCCGACCGCGAAGGCGGCGGCGCCCAGTCCGATCACGATGACGGACGGGATCAGCACGCCGACGACGACGCCGAGGAAGCCGCCGAACGCCAGCAGACGCCAGCGCAGCCGCGCCTTGTACTGCAGCAGCACCTCGCCGAGCAGCCACAGCGCGACGATGCCGAACGCGATGTAGAGGACCGTCCAGCCCATGTACGCCCCTCTCCCAGTGGCCGCTACGCAGTGTGTCGTATGAGTGTGCGACCGGTCTAGGCCCGCGGTGGATGGTGCAGGCCCAGGTTCTCGTAGATTTCCAGGGTCGCCGTGGAGTTGTTGAGCGTGATGAAGTGCAGACCAGGCACTCCCTCCGCCAGCAGTCGTGCGCAGAACTCCGTGGCGAACTCGATCCCCAAGGAGCGTACAGCGGACGGATTCTCTTTCGCTGTGAGGATCCGCTCTTTCAGGGTGGACGGGATGTGAGCGTTGCTGAGCTGCGGCAGCCGCTCCAGCATCCGCACGCTGGTCACGGGCATGACCTCGGGGATGACCGGCGTCTCGCAGCCCGCGGCGGCCACTCGGTCACGCAGTCGAAGATAGGACTCCGGCTGGAAGAACATCTGTGTGATCGCGTAGTCGGCACCGGCCCGGCACTTGTCGACGAAGTGGCGGGCGTCCGTGTCCCAGTCGGCGGAGCGCGGGTGCATCTCCGGGAACGCCGCGACACCGACGCAGAAGTCGCCCGACTCCTTGATGAGGCGCACGAGTTCGGCGGCGTAGGCCAGGCCCTTGGGGTGCGGCACCCAGTCGCCCATGGGGTCGCCGGGCGGGTCGCCGCGCAGGGCGAGCATGTTGCGGATGCCGGCGTCGGCGAACTGGCCGATGACGTTGCGCAGCTCGCCGATCGAGTGGTCGACGGCCGTGAGATGGGCGACCGGGGTGAGCGTGGTGTCGGCGACGATCTGCTGCGTCTCCTTGACCGTGCTCGCACGGGTGGAACCGCCGGCCCCGTACGTCACGGAGACGAAGTCGGGGGCCACCGCTTCGACCCTGCGCAGCGCCTCCCACAGGCTGCGCTCACCCTTGGCGGTCTTCGGCGCGTAGAACTCGAACGAGTACGTCTTCTTGCCGGCGGCGAGCATGTCGCGCACGGTGCGTGCGCGGTCAGTCCTGGTGGAGGCGGTTCCGAGGGCCATACGGGCAGGTTAGCCAGGGGCCGTCCGTCCCCCAACCGGATGCAGGAAATTTGCCCGGATTGTCGGCCTCCTGTCCACCCCTTGGACACCCGGCGGTCACATGGGGTGACACCTCAGGCCTCGCGCAGGCGCTTCGCGAACTCCGCCGCCGCGGCGCCCGGGTCGTCGGCCTCGGTGATCGCGCGGACGACGACGACACGGCGGGCACCCGCGTCGAGGACCTCGTCGAGGTTGCCGAGGTCGATGCCGCCGATGGCGAACCAGGGGCGGTCGGTGCCCAGCGCGGCCGTGTGCCGGACCAGGCCGAGGCCGGGAGCGTGGCGGCCGGGCTTGGTGGGGGTGGGCCAGCAGGGGCCGGTGCAGAAGTAGTCCACGCCCTCCTGGACCGCCGCCGCCTCCGCCTCGGACTCCGCGTGTGTGGAGCGGCCTATGAGGACGTCGTCGCCGAGGATCGCCCGGGCCGCGGGGACCGGTAGGTCGCCCTGGCCGAGGTGGAGCACACCGGCGCCGGCGGCGTGGGCGACGTCCGCGCGGTCGTTGACCGCGAGCAGTTTGCCGTGCCGGGCGCAGGCGTCGGCGAAGACCTCCAGATGCTCCAGCTCCTGGGCGGCCTCCATGCCCTTGTCGCGCAGCTGCACGATGTCGACCCCGCCGGACAGGACGGCGTCGAGGAACGCGGGCAGGTCGCCCTGGCGTCCGCGTGCGTCCGTGCACAGGTAGACACGGGCGTCGGCGAGCCGGGTACGAGCGGTGGCGGTGTCGGGCATGCGTGGGTCCCCCCGTGGATCGGTACCTCTGGGTCTGCCTGCCGGTGGCGTACGGGCCCCGCCGGGCGGGAGCGTCCGGGGGCCCTCGCCCCCGGACCGGGGCCCGTACGCCTCACAGGCTCTTCTCTGGTCTCGCCGGGATCAGACGGCCAGGGCCTGGGCCCGCCGCTTCACCTCCGTGCCGCGATTCTCGCTGAGCGCCTGCGCGGGCGTGCCCGGCAGGCTCGGGTCGGGGGTGAAGAGCCATTCCAGCATCTCTTCGTCCGTGAAGCCGTCGTCCCGCAGGAGCGTCAAGGTCCCGGACAGGCCCTTGACGACCTTGTCTTCGTCGATGAAGGCGGCGGGAACGTGCAGCGCGCGGTTCTCACCACGGCGCACGGCGATGAGCTGGCCCTCCTTGACCAGCTGCCGCACACGCGTCACCTCGACGTCGAGCATTTCCGCGATGTCGGGGAGGGTGAGCCAGGCGGGGACGAGAGCATCGGTCTTTACGTCAATCTCGGTCACGGGAACAAGCCTGCCATCCCCCACTGACAGTCGGAAGTCAGCCCCGCCCATCGACCCGCCCACCTGCGACGACGCGTTAGGCCGTGGCCGCCTTCAGGGGGCGCGCCGGGTCGGTCAGCAGCTCCGGGTCCATCAGGGTCCCGGCCTCGATCAGCCGCCGGCCCTGGGCCAGGTCCCGGGGGCGGCCCACCGCGAGCAGGGCCGTCAGCCTGCCCTCGCGCAGCCAGCACACCGACCAGGCCGGCCCTGCCGGGTCACCGCGCCACACGGTGGCGTCGGCCGGAGCGTGGTGTCCGGCGTACTGCACGAACCGCCCGAACTGCTCGGACCAGAAGTACGGCACCGGGTCGTAGACCGCCGGCGCCTCGCCGAGGATGTCCGCCGCGACCGTGCGGGGGCCCTGGAGGGCGTTGTCCCAGTGGTGGACCATGAGCCGCTCGCCGTAGCGCCGCGAGGGGAAGGACGCGCAGTCGCCGACGGCGTGGACGTCCGGTGCCGAGGTGCGCAGGTGGTCGTCGGCCACGACCTCCCCGTACCGGCCGAGCTCGATACCGGAGCCGGCGAGTCGTCGTGTGGCGGGCCGGGCGCCGATGCCGACCACCACGGCGCCGGCGGGCACCCGTTCGCCGTCGTCGAGGACGACCGCTCCGGGCTCGACCCGGCGCACGCGCGCGCGGGTGCGCAGGACGGCGCCGCTGTCGGCGTACCAGGCGGTCATGGGCGCGGCCACGTCGGCGGGCAGGGCGCCGGCGAGGGGGTGGTCGGCGGCCTCGACGACGGTCACCGCGCACCCGGCCTCCCGGGCGGCCGTGGCGAACTCCGCGCCGATCCAGCCGGCGCCGACGACCACGATGTCGTGCTGCCGGGCGAGCACCGGCCGCAGCCGCTCGGCGTCGTCCAGGGTGCGCAGCAGATGCACGCCGGGGACGCCCTCCGCGCCGGGCAGGGTGACGGGTTCGGCGCCGGTGGCGAGGACCAGCGCGTCGTAGGGCACCGGTCCGGACCCGGTGTCCAGTTCGTGGTCGGCGAGGCGGAGGCCGGTCATCTCGCGCCCCAGGTGCAGCTCGATGCCGAGTTCCTCGAAGTCGACGTCGAAGGCGGAGCCCTCGGCCTTGCCGAGCAGGACCGCCTTGGAGAGCGGCGGCCGGTCGTACGGCTGGTGCGGCTCGGCGCCGATCAGCGTGACGGTGCCGGTGAAACCCTGTTCGCGCAGGGCGACCGCGGTCTGCACCCCGGCCATGCCCGCGCCCACGACGACCACGCGCCGCGCCTGTGCCCTCGTCTGCTCGTTCACCTGATCACCATAGACAACTGACACTTTGTCAGTAAGAGGGCGGCCCCGGTGGCCTTGCGCACACCGTCCGGCCGCACACCGTCCGGCCGCACCGCGTCCGGCGATCCGACCGCACGCCTCCCGACGATCCGGCTACCCGCCGATCTGCTCGACCACGCTCGTCCCGCCGCCCGCCTGCGACTCCCACTCCCAGTCCTCCTCCAGCCGCACCCGCCCGTCGGGCAGTTCCACGACCGTCGCGACACAGCGCCCCGAGGAGGTGGTCCCGTCCCGCTTCAGCTGCACGTACCGGAAGTCCAGCCGGTCCCCCTCGCGGGTCCCCACGAGGTATCCGCGGACGACGTCCCCACCGGCGTACTCGGCGCTGATCTCGCCGTCCTGCTCGCGGTACGTGAACCGGGTGCGCGTCCCGACCTGTCCCGGGGCCTGGTCGGCGACGGGGGCGAGCACGAGACCGTCCAGTGAGCGGGGCATGCCGGGGCGGCTCCCTTACAGAGGTACGGAGGCAGGAGTTAGGGTGGCCACCGTAGAGCACTCGCGGGAGCCCGGACGCACCGGGCTGAGAGGGAGGCTGGCCGGCCTCCGACCGTACGAACCTGATCCGGGTCATGCCGGCGAAGGGAGGGGCTGAAGCCCGTGTCGTCCTTTGCACGTACGTCGGACGTCCTCGTCATCGGGGGCGGAATCATCGGCCTGGTCACGGCCTGGCGGGCCGCGCAGCGCGGACTCGCCACCGCCGTGCTGGACCCCGGACCCGGCGGCGGCGCCGCCCAGGTGGCGGCCGGCATGCTCGCCGCCGTCACGGAACTCCACTACGGCGAGCAGACCCTGCTCGGTCTGAACCTCGCCTCGGCGCGCCGCTATCCGGACTTCGCGGCCGAGCTCACCGACCTGACCGGCCACGACCTCGGCTACCGCCGGTGCGGCACCCTGGCCGTCGCCCTGGACGCCGACGACCGCGCCCACCTGCGCGAACTGCATGCCCTGCAAGGGCGGTCGGGGCTGGACTCCGAGTGGCTGTCGGGCCGGGACTGCCGCCGTCTGGAACCGATGCTCGCTCCGGGGGTGCGCGGCGGGCTGCGGGTGGACGGCGACCATCAGATCGACCCCCGGCGGCTCGCGGCGGCTCTGGTGACCGCCTGCGAGCGGGCGGGCGTGGTCTTCCACCGGGAGTGGGCCGAGCGGCTGCTGGTCGTCCGGGAGCGGGCGGCGGGCGCCGTCACGCGCGCGGGGACCGAGGTGGGCGCCGGGCAGGTCGTGCTGGCCGCCGGGAGCCTCAGCGGGCGGCTGGCGGGCGTCCCGGAGGCCGTGCTGCCGCCCGTACGGCCGGTGAAGGGGCAGGTGCTGCGGCTGACCGTGCCGCCGGCCCACGCGCCGTTCCTGAACCGCACCGTGCGCGCGGTGGTGCGCGGCAGCCATGTCTACCTGGTGCCGCGCGAGAGCGGCGAGCTGGTCGTCGGGGCCACCAGCGAGGAGCTGGGCTGGGACACCACGGTCACCGCCGGGGGCGTGTACGAACTCCTGCGCGACGCGCACGAGCTGGTCCCCGGCATCACCGAACTGCCGCTGACCGAGACCCGCGCCGGCCTGCGCCCCGCGTCGCCGGACAACGCCCCCCTGCTCGGCCCGACCGGGCTGGACGGCCTCCTGCTGGCCACCGGCCATTACCGCAACGGTGTCCTGCTCACCCCGGTCACCGGCGACGCCATGGCGCACGTCCTGACCACCGGTGAACTCCCGGTCGAGGCACGTCCTTTCACGCCGAGGCGCTTCGGCGCCGCACTCACGGAGCAGCCCGCATGATCATCTCCGTCAACGGGGAGCCCCGCCGGATCACCGACGGCACGGCTCTCGACGCCCTCGTGCGCACCCTCACCGCGGCGCCCTCCGGTGTCGCCGCCGCCCTCAACGAAACCGTCGTCCCGCGCGCGCAGTGGCCGCTCACGCCCCTGTCCGAGGGTGACCGTGTCGAGGTCCTCACCGCAGTCCAAGGAGGCTGACCATGGCCGACGATCCCTTCGTCCTCGGGGGCACGACCTTCACCTCGCGGCTGATCATGGGCACCGGCGGTGCCCCCAGCCTGGACGTGCTGGAGCGGGCGCTGGTCGCCTCCGGGACCGAGCTGACCACCGTCGCGATGCGGCGGGTCAACCCCGACGTGCACGGTTCCGTGCTGTCGGTGCTGGACAGGCTGGGAATCCGGGTGCTGCCCAACACGGCCGGCTGTTTCACCGCGGGCGAGGCCGTACTGACCGCCCGCCTCGCGCGCGAGGCCCTCGGCACCGACCTGATCAAGCTGGAGGTCATCGCCGACGAGCGCACCCTGCTGCCGGACCCGGTCGAACTGCTGGACGCCGCGGAGACGCTGGTGGACGACGGATTCACGGTGCTGCCGTACACCAACGACGACCCCGTGGTGGCGCGCAGGCTCCAGGACGTCGGCTGCGCCGCGATCATGCCGCTCGGGTCGCCGATCGGCTCCGGCCTCGGCATCCGCAACCCGCACAACTTCCAGCTGATCGTCGAGGACGCGCGCGTGCCGGTGATCCTGGACGCCGGGGCGGGTACGGCGTCGGACGCCGCCCTCGCGATGGAACTGGGGTGCGCGGGTGTGATGCTCGCCTCGGCCGTGACCCGGGCACAGGAACCGGTGCTGATGGCCGCCGCGATGCGCAACGCCGTGGAGGCGGGGCGGCTGGCCCGGCTGGCGGGGCGCATCCCCCGGCGCCATTTCGCGCAGGCCTCCTCGCCCGTGGACGGCATCGCCGCGCTCGACCCGGAGCGGCCCGCCTTCCAGTGATCGCGTAGCACATGACCGGGAGCGGGCGCGTCAGACACGTCACAGGTCGGATGCAGTACCGCCCCGATGCTCGGGGAACCGCCGAGCGGTGTCGGTGGCGGCTCGTACACTCGCCTGCGTGGACAGGACCCTTCAGGACCCTCTCGTCGGGCAGGTGCTCGACGGGCGTTACCGCGTCGACGCGCGGATCGCGGTCGGCGGGATGGCCACGGTCTACCGAGCCGTGGACACCCGCCTCGACCGCGTCCTCGCGCTCAAGGTGATGCACCCGGCCCTGGCCGCCGACGGCTCCTTCGTCGAACGCTTCATCCGGGAGGCCAAGTCGGTGGCCCGGCTCGCCCACCCCAATGTCGTCCAGGTGTTCGACCAGGGGGCGGACGGTTCGTACGTCTACCTGGCGATGGAGTACGTCTCCGGGTGCACCCTGCGGGACGTGCTGCGCGAGCGCGGGGCGCTGCAGCCCCGGGCCGCGCTGGACATCCTGGAGCCGGTCCTGGCCGCGCTGGGCGCCGCCCACCGCGCCGGGTTCGTGCACCGGGACATGAAGCCGGAGAACGTCCTGATAGGGGACGACGGCCGGGTCAAGGTCGCCGACTTCGGACTCGTCCGTTCCGTCGACACGGTCACGCAGACCACCGGGTCCGTCCTCGGCACCCTCTCCTACCTCGCCCCCGAGCAGATCGAGCAGGGCAGCGCCGACCCCCGCGTCGACGTGTACGCGTGCGGTGTGGTGCTCTACGAGATGCTGACCGGCGGCAAGCCGCACACGGGGGACTCCCCCGCGCAGGTGCTCTACCGGCATGTGCACGACGACGTCCCGCCGCCCTCGGCGGCCGTGCCCGGACTGGCGTACGAGCTGGACGAGCTGGTCGCCGCGGCGACCGCCCGCGCGCCGGAACTGCGCCCGTACCACGCCGTGGCCCTGCTCGCCCAGGTCCGAGGGACGCGGGGCGCCCTGGCCGACGAGCAGCTCGACGCGGTGCCCCCGCGGGCGGTGACCGCGGAGCACGACAACGCCCACGACCGCACGAGCGTCATCCCGCGCGCGCTGACGGCGCTGCGGCACCTGCCGGTGAACGAGGACGACGAGCGGTACGACAGGACCAGCCGGCTCGAGTCGCCTCCCCTGGACACCCCGCACCGCCGGCCCCGCCCCCGGCGCACGGTCGTCACCCTCGCCGCCGCGGTCCTGCTGGCAATCTGCCTCGGCGTGGGCGTCTGGTACATCAACTCCGGGCAGTTCACCGAGGTCCCGCCGCTGCTCACGAAGACGGAGGCGCAGGCCGAGGACCGGCTCGCGGAGGTCGGTCTGGAGGTCGGGCGGGTGAAGCACGCCTACAGCGACACGGTGCAGCGCGGCACGGTCATCAGCACCGACCCGGCGCCGGGAGCCCGGATCCGGCACAACGACACCGTGACGCTCACCGTCTCCGACGGCCCCGAGACGGTGAAGGTGCCGGACATCGCGGGCCTGCGGCCGGAGAAGGCGCGCGATCTGCTCAAGGACAGCGGTCTGGAGCCGGGCATGGTGACCCGGGAGTTCAGCGAGGACGTGCCCCGAGGTCTCGTGATCGGCTCGGACCCGGCGACGGACACCACGACCCGGGCCGGCACGGCGATCGCCCTCACCGTCAGCAAGGGCGCCCCGGTCGACGTCCCGGACGTCACCGGCAGCGACCCGGCCCAGGCCAGGGAAGCGCTCCAGGAGGCGGGTCTGAGGGTGCGCGTCGCCGCGGAGCGAATCCATTCCGAGCACGAGGCGGGCCAGGTCGCCCGGCAGGACCCGGGACCCGACGGCGAGGCCGCCGAGGGCGACACCGTCACGCTGACGCTCTCCAAGGGCCCGGAGATGATCGAGGTCCCGGACGTGGTGGGCGACGGCGTGGACGAGGCGAAGCAGAGGCTTCAGGACGCCGGTTTCGAGGTCGAGGAGGACCGCGGCCTGCTGGGCCTGTTCGGCGACACCGTGCGCGGCCAGTCGGTGGAGGGCGGGGAGAAGGCGCCCGAGGGGTCGACGATCACCCTCCGGATCCGCTGACGGAGGACCCCGGGGCACATGACACCCTGAACGGGTGAAGAGTCAGCGCCCCGGTCCCTCCCGCAACCCCGTCGGCGGCCACGTCCCCGTGGCCGGCGGTCTGCACTCCGTGGGCCTCGCCTACGCCGACGACCTGAAGGCCGAGACGGTGCAGGTCTTCGTCGCCAACCCGCGCGGGTGGGCCACACCGGCCGGTGATCCGCGGCAGGACGAGGCGTTCCGCGCGGCCTGCGCCGAGCGGTCGATCCCGGCCTATGTGCACGCGCCGTACCTGATCAACTTCGGCTCGCACACGGAGGCCACCGCCGAGCGGTCGGTGGAGTCGCTGCGGCACTCGGTGCGGCGCGGGCGGGCGATCGGCGCGCTCGGCGTGGTCGTGCACACCGGCAGCGCGACCGGCGGGCGGGAGCGGTCGGTGGCGCTGAAGCAGGTACGGGAGTACCTGCTGCCGCTGCTCGACGAGCTCACCGACGACGACCCGTACGTCCTGCTGGAGTCCACGGCGGGCCAGGGCGCCTCGCTGTGCTCGCGCACCTGGGACTTCGGGCCGTACTTCGAGGCCCTGGACGCCCACCCGAAGCTGGGCGTCTGCCTCGACACCTGCCACATCTTCGCCGCCGGACACGACCTGACCGGCCCCGACGGCATGCACCAGACGCTGGACCTGCTGGTCTCCACGGTCGGTGAGGGCAGGCTGAGGCTGATCCACGCCAACGACTCCAAGGACCTGGTCGGCGCCCACAAGGACCGGCACGAGAACATCGGCGCCGGCCACATCGGCGAGGACCCGTTCCGCGCCCTGATGACCCACCCCGCCACCGAGGGCGTACCGCTCATCATCGAGACCCCCGGCGGCAAAGAGGGGCACGCGGCCGACGTCGAGCGGCTGAAGAAGCTCCGGGACGGCTGAGGAAGCCCTCGCGGTCCAGGCGTCCCCACATGTTCCAGGAATACCCCCTGGGGGTATATGGTTCCTGCCCGGTACGGGCAACCATCACCCGACACAGGGGCACGCATGCAGCACGCACACGCGCACCACGCCGACACCTCCACCGGCTGGCCCATGGCCGTGCGAGCCACCCTGCACTGCCTCACCGGCTGCGCCATCGGCGAGGTGCTCGGCATGGTCGTCGGTACCGCGCTCGGCTGGAGCGACATGTCCACCGTGGCCCTGGCGATCGCGCTGGCCTTCTTCTTCGGCTACGCCCTCACCCTGCGCGGGGTACTGAAGGCGGGCGTGGGCCTGCGGGCCGGCATCCGGGTGGCGCTCGCCGCGGACACACTGTCGATCGCCGTGATGGAGCTGGTCGACAACGGCGTGATCGCCTTCTGGCCGGGAGCGATGGACGCGGGGCTCGACACCGCGTTCTTCTGGATCGTCCTGGCGATCGCCCTCGCCGTCGCCTTCGTGGTCACCGTCCCGGTCAACAAGTGGATGATCGGACGGGGCAAGGGCCACGCGGTGGTGCACCGGTACCACCACTGAGCGCGAGGCCTCAGAGTTCGGGGCCGTCCCCGGGCTCCTCCTGGTAGGAGTAGCGCTGCTCCAGCCAGGGGTCGCCGATGTTGTGGTAGCCGCGTTCCTCCCAGAAGCCGCGGCGGTCGGCGGTCATGTACTCCACACCGCGCACCCACTTCGGGCCCTTCCAGGCGTACAGGTGCGGCACGATCAGGCGGAGCGGGAAGCCGTGTTCGGCGGTCAGCAGTTCACCGTCCTTGTGGGTGGCGAAGAGCGCGCGCTCGGAGGCGAAGTCCACGAGCCGCAGGTTCGAGCTGAAGCCGTACTCCGCCCACACCATCACATGGGTGACATTCGCGGCGGGCGGCGCGAGGTCCAGGACGGTCCGGGCGGGGACGCCGCCCCATTCCGCGCCGAGCATGCTGAACTTGGTGACACAGTGCAGATCGGCCACCACGGAGGTGTACGGCAGGCCCGTGAACTCCTCGTGGGTCCAGCAGCGCTTGTCCCCGTCGGCGGTGGCGCCGAAGACCCTGAACTCCCAGCGCTCGGGCCGGAACTTGGGCACCGGACCGTAGTGCGTCACCGGCCAGCCGCGCTGCACCCGCTGCCCCGGCGGAAGCTCGAACGATGCCGCTGCCGCAGATTCGCGCTCCTCCGGGTGACCCATGGCTCCATCCTGACAGACGGTTGACGGTACCCAGGACCAACCCCGTTCGGAATCGGATAAGACCTCCAACTCGCCCAATTCAGACTAAGCATGCACTTACTTACTAAGTACGCACTTACTGGACGATCTTCGACGCCCGGTGCAATCATGCGGCGCAACCTCCAGTTGCGACCCCCCGACGTGGAAGGAGCCCCCTCATGCAGGGCGACCCCGAGGTGCTCGAACTGCTCAACGAGCAGCTGACCGCCGAGCTGACCGCGATCAACCAGTACTTCCTGCACTCCAAGCTGCAGGACCACAAGGGGTGGCCGAAGCTCGCCAAGTACACCCGGGAAGAGTCCTTCGACGAGATGCGGCACGCGGAGGTGCTGACCGACCGCATCCTGCTGCTGGACGGCCTGCCCAACTACCAGCGGCTGTTCCACGTCAGCGTCGGCCAGACGGTGACCGAGATGTTCCAGGCGGACCGGCAGATCGAGGTCGAGGCCATCGACCGGCTGCGGCGGGGTGTGGAGATCATGCGGGCCAAGGGCGACGCCACCTCGGCGAACATCTTCGAGGCGATCCTCGCCGACGAGGAGCACCACATCGACTACCTCGACACCCAGCTCGAACTGATCGACAAGCTGGGCGAGGCGCTCTATCTGTCGACGCTGATCGAGCAGAGCCAGCCGGACGCCTAGCGCGCCGCGACACCGGCCCCGGAGCTCAGGACTCAGGCGGCCTCTGCGGTCATCTGCGCGACCCCGGTCAGGGGCGACCTGCTCTGCTCCGCCGGCTCCCGGCGCGGACAGCCGCCGCGGCCGAGGAGCGCCTGGATACGGCGTACGCAGCCGCCGCAGTCCGTGCCCGCCTTGCAGGCCGAGGCTATCTGGCGGGGGGTGCAGGCGCCGTCCTCCGCGTGCTTCTTGACCTGCTGCTCGGTCACTCCGAAGCAACTGCAGACATACACGCGGATCACCTCCCGCCGGGGTCGATTCGTTGGCGCCGTCCCCGTTGAGTCGGTGAGGCTAACCTAACCTTACCCGGCAGTTCCGGACCGCAAAAGTGGAGGGGCGCGGATCATTTGTGATCCGCGCCCCATCGCATGCCCTGGTCACCGCCTTCGACGGCTACTGGTCCCGGTACATCTCCGCCACCAGGAACGCCAGGTCGAGCGACTGGCTGCGGTTCAGCCGCGGGTCGCAGGCCGTCTCGTAACGCTGGTGCAGATCGTCGACGAAGATCTCGTCGCCGCCGCCCACGCACTCGGTGACGTCGTCACCGGTCAGCTCGACATGGATGCCGCCCGGGTGGGTGCCGAGCCCCTTGTGCACCTCGAAGAAGCCCTTGACCTCGTCGAGCACGTCGTCGAAACGGCGGGTCTTGTGGCCGGAAGCCGCCTCGAAGGTGTTGCCGTGCATCGGATCGGTCACCCAGGCCACCGCCGCGCCGGACGCCGTGACCTTCTCCACCAGCTCGGGCAGCCGGTCGCGGATCTTGTCCGCGCCCATCCGGACGATGAAGGTCAGCCGGCCCGGCTCGCGCTCGGGGTCGAGGCGGTCGATGTACTGGAGCGCCTCCTCCGGCGTGGTCGTCGGGCCGAGCTTGATGCCGATGGGGTTGCGGATCCTCGAGGCGAACTCGATGTGCGCGTGGTCCAGCTGCCGTGTGCGCTCACCGACCCACACCATGTGGCCGGAGACGTCGTACAGCTGCCCGGTGCGCGAGTCGACACGGGTGAGCGCGGACTCGTAGTCGAGCAGCAGCGCCTCGTGCGAGGAGAAGAACTCGACTGTCTTGAACTCCTCCGGGTCGGCACCGCAGGCGTGCATGAAGTTCAGCGCGTTGTCGATCTCGCGGGCGAGCTGCTCGTAGCGCTGGCCGGACGGGGACGACCTCACGAAGTCCTGGTTCCAGGCGTGCACCTGGCGCAGGTCGGCGTAGCCGCCGGTGGTGAAGGCGCGCACCAGGTTCAGCGTGGAGGCGGACGCGTGGTACATCCGCTTCAGCCGCTCCGGGTCGGGGACGCGGGCCGCCTCGGTGAAGTCGAAGCCGTTGACGGAGTCGCCCCGGTAGGTCGGCAGCGTCAGGCCGTCGCGGGTCTCGGTCGGCTTGGAGCGCGGCTTGGAGTACTGGCCGGCGATCCGGCCGACCTTGACCACGGGCACGGACGCGGCGTACGTGAGCACGGCGCCCATCTGGAGCAGGGTCTTGAGCTTGCTGCGGATCTGGTCCGCGGACACCGCGTCGAACGCCTCGGCGCAGTCCCCGCCCTGGAGGAGGAACGCCTCTCCCTTGGCGACGGCCGCCATCCGGGCGCGCAGCTGGTCGCACTCACCCGCGAAGACGAGCGGCGGATACGACTCGAGGTCCGCGATCACTGCGCGCAGAGCCTCGGTGTCGGGGTACTCGGGCTGCTGCGCCGCGGGCAGGTCTCGCCAGGTGTTGCCGGCGCTCGCGCCGGTCTTAGCGTTCACGGTCACAACCTCAACACTACGGGGTGCGGTGCCGCCTTCCGGCCCGTTGCCCAGCAAGTGAGACATCGGTGCCGCTCCGCGGACATGGGGTAAGGTGCCCGACATGTTCGCGCACTCGATCCAGAACTGGTGGTGGACCGCTTCTCCGGCGGCCCGCTGACTGCGCGTACGAAAGACTTCGCGAAGGCCGCCCGAGGGGCGGCCTTCGGCGTTTTGCGGAGCCGTTCCTCGAACCGATCACGACGACGGATGAGGAACCCATGGACCTGGCACAGCTCGCGCACGGCGACCGCCCCTTCGCCCTGCTCCGCCGCCGCACCCCGGGCCACGACCACGACACCGTGGAACTGCTGCTCGGCCCGGTGACCTCCTACGACCGCCTCGCCGACCTCCCCGGTGAGAGCCTCGCGCTCGTCCCGCACCGCCAGATCCGCGAGCGCGGCTTCGAAGTCCGCGACGACGGCACCCCGCTGCTGGCGCTGACCCCCGAGGAGACGTACACCGTCCCGCTCGCCGAGGCGCTGCGGCGGCTCCCGGCGCACGAGGTGCGCGTCGAGGGCGGTGGCTTCGACGTGGGGGACGAGGAGTACGCCGGGATCGTGGAGCGGGTGCTGCGGGAGGAGATCGGCCGGGGCGAGGGCGCCAACTTCGTCGTCCGGCGGACGTACGAGGGGGAGATCCCGGGGTTCGGCCGTGCGGACGCGCTGGCGCTGTTCCGGCGGCTGCTGGTCGGGGAGCGGGGCGCCTACTGGACGTTCCTCGTGCACACCGGGGACCGGACCCTCGTCGGGGCCAGCCCGGAGGTGCATGTGCGGATGTCCGGCGGCACCGTCGTGATGAACCCGATCAGCGGCACGTACCGCTATCCCGCCCAGGGCCCCACCCCGGAGCACCTGCTCGCCTTCCTCGCCGACGGCAAGGAGATCGAGGAGCTGTCGATGGTCGTCGACGAGGAGCTCAAGATGATGTGCGCGGTCGGCGACATGGGCGGCGTGGTCGTCGGGCCCCGGCTGAAGGAGATGGCGCACCTCGCGCACACCGAGTACGAGCTGCGCGGCCGGTCCTCGCTCGATGTGCGCGAGGTACTGAAGGAGACCATGTTCGCGGCGACCGTCACCGGCTCGCCGGTGCAGAACGCCTGCCGGGTCATCGAACGGCACGAGACCGGCGGGCGCGGCTACTACGGCGGCGCGCTCGCCCTGCTCGGCAGGGACTCCGGCGGTGCGCAGACGCTCGACTCCCCGATCCTCATCCGCACCGCCGACATCGACGCGGCCGGCCGGCTGCGGGTGCCGGTGGGCGCCACGCTGGTGCGCGGCTCGGACCCCGCCGGCGAGGTCGCGGAGACCCACGCCAAGGCGGCGGGGGTGCTGGCGGCGCTGGGCGTGCGCGACCGGCGGCCGAGCACGGAGACCGCGCGGCCGGTGCTGGCCGACGACCCCCGGGTGCGGGCCGCGCTGGACGGGCGCCGGGCGTCCCTCGCGCCCTTCTGGCTGCGGATGCAGGAGCCGACGTCGGACCTCACGGGGCACGCCCTGGTCGTCGACGGCGAGGACACCTTCACGGTGATGCTCGCCCATGTGCTGCGCTCCACGGGTCTCACCGTCACCGTCCGCCGCTACGACGAGCCCGGACTGCGCGCGGCCGTGCGCGCGCACGAGGGGCCGCTCGTCATCGGGCCCGGCCCGGGCGACCCGTCCGACCCGGGGGATCCGAAGATGCGTCTGCTGCGGGAGCTGACGGCCGAGGTGCTGCCGGCCCGTCGGCACGGGGTGCTCGGCGTCTGCCTGGGGCACGAGCTGATCGCGGCCGGGCTGGGGCTGGACATCGTGCGCAAGGAGGTGCCGTACCAGGGCGCGCAGACGACGGTCGACCTCTTCGGCCGGACCGAGACCGTCGGCTTCTACAACAGCTTCGTGGCGCACTGCGACGACGGGGCGGCGGCGGAGCTGGCCGCGCACGGCATCGAGGTCGCCCGCGGCGGCACGGGCGAGGTGCACGCGCTGCGCGGGCCCGGGTTCGCCGGGGTGCAGTTCCATCCGGAGTCGGTGCTGACGCTGGACGGCCCCGGGATTCTGCGGGAGCTGATCGGTCAGCTGCGCGGCGCCGGCGCGTTCTCCGAGGGGCGGCCCGCGGTGTAGCCGGCCTGCGGGGACTTCACGCGATCCCCCTTCCGTACGGGTATGGGCCGGGCATCCCGGACGCAGGGCCCATACCCGTACGGGGCCGGTCAGCCGAAGAACACCCCGACCTCCTCGTAGAGCGTCAGGTCGACCGTCTTCAGACGGGCCGTCGCGGCGGCGATCGGGACCCTGACGATGTCGGTGCCGCGCAGGGCGACCATCGACCCGAAGTCGCCGTCGCGGACGCAGTCGACGGCGTGCAGGCCGAAGCGGGTGGCGAGCCAGCGGTCGAAGGCGCTCGGCGTACCGCCGCGCTGCACGTGCCCGAGGACCGTCGTGCGGGCCTCCTTGCCGGTCCGCCGCTCGATCTCCTTGGCCAGCCACTCGCCGACCCCCGACAGCCGCACATGCCCGAAGGAGTCGCGGGACCCGTCCTTGAGCACCATGTCACCGTCCTTGGGCATGGCCCCCTCGGCGACGACGACGATCGGCGCGTACGACGCCTTGAACCGGGACGTCACCCAGGCGCACACCTGGCCGACGTCGAAGCGCTGCTCCGGGATGAGGATGACGTTGGCGCCGCCGGCCAGGCCGGAGTGGAGGGCGATCCAGCCGGTGTGCCGGCCCATCACCTCGACCACCAGGACGCGCATATGGGACTCGGCGGTGGTGTGCAGGCGGTCGATCGCCTCGGTCGCGATGCCGACGGCGGTGTCGAAGCCGAAGGTGTAGTCGGTGGCGGACAGGTCGTTGTCTATCGTCTTCGGGACTCCGACGCAGGGCACGCCGTAGTCGTCGGACAGACGAGCGGCGACGCCCAGGGTGTCCTCGCCGCCGATCACGATCAGCGCGTCGACCTCCTGCTTGGCGAGGTTCTCCTTGATCCGGGCGACGCCGTTCTCGTGCTGGAACGGGTTGGTGCGCGAGGAGCCGAGGATCGTGCCGCCGCGGGGCAGGATGCCCCGCACGGCCGGGATGTCGAGGCGCATGAGGTCGCCTTCGAGCGGACCGCGCCAGCCGTCCCGGAACCCGACGAAGTCGTAGCCGTACTCCTGCACGCCCTTGCGGACGATGCCCCTGATGACGGCGTTGAGCCCGGGGCAGTCGCCGCCTCCGGTCAGTACTCCGACCCGCATGGAAATGTCCCTTCGCCGCGGTTGCCGTGTGCCGTACGAGCACGCTAATGGTGACTCAGGTCACTACGGCATGGCCCGTAAGGGCAATTCCGGTGAGTCGGCGACCGGTTGGGCCGGGCCGCGCCCGCCTCACTCCTCGTCGAGGCCGCGCTCTATCGCGTACCGCACCAGCTCCACCCGGTTGTGCAACTGGAGCTTGCCGAGGGTGTTCTGGACGTGGTTCTGGACCGTGCGGTGCGAGATGACGAGCCGCTCGGCGATCTGCTTGTAGCTGAGGCCCTTGGCCACCAGCCGCAGCACCTCGGTCTCACGGTCGGTCAGCCGGGGCGCCCCCGGCTCAGCGGCGCCGGTCGCGGCACCGGGCGCGGGGTCCGAGGCGAGGCGCCGGTACTCGCCGAGAACCAGTCCGGCCAGGCCCGGCGTGAAGACCGGGTCCCCGACGGCCGTACGGCGGACCGCGTCCTGCAGTTCCTCCGTGGACGCCGACTTCAGCAGATAGCCGGTCGCACCGGACTTCACGGCCTCCAGCACATCGGCGTGCTCCCCGCTCGCCGACAGCACCAGCACACGCAGCGCCGGATGGTGCGCGACGAGCTCCTTGCAGACCTGGACGCCGGGTTTGGCGGGCAAGTTCAGATCCAGGACGAGGACGTCGGGCGCCGCCGCCTTGGCACGGCGTACCGCCTGCTCGCCGTCGCCGGCGGTGGCGACCACCTCGAAACCCGCCTCGGCGAGATCGCGGGCGACGGCATCGCGCCACATGGGGTGGTCGTCGACGACCATCACCCTGATCGGTCCCTGCTGTGCGTTCATCGCTGCCCCCGTGCCGTCTGCTTCGGTACCTTCAGCTCTACTTCCGTGCCCTGCCCCGGCGTCGAGACCAGCTCGGCCGTGCCGCCCAGGTCGCGCAGCCGGCCCCGGATCGACAGCGCCACGCCCAGCCGCCCCTCGCCCTCGGCCTGCGCGAGACGGCCCTCGGGGATGCCGGGGCCGTCGTCGCGGACGGTCACGATCACCGCGTCCGGCTCGTCCTCGACCAGGATCCAGGCCCGCGCTTGATCGCCGGCGTGCTCGCGGACGTTGTCCAGGGCCGCCGACACGGCGGCGGCCAGCTCCCGCGCGGCCGGCGGCGGCAGCCGGACCGGTGCGCCGGGCTCGGCGAGGCTGACCCGGGCGGCGGCGAACGGGGCGAGCAGCGTCCGCAGATCGACCGGCCCGCCGTCGTCGTCCGGTTCCTCCACGGCGCGTACGAGCGCCCCCTCGGCGGCGTCCTCCGACACCCGGGAGACGCGCAGCAGGCCGCCGGAGACCAGCGTGCGCAAGGCGACCTCCTGCTCACCGGCGAGGCGCCCGAGTTCGGCCGCCTCGCCGCCGATGACCGCGCCACGCCGCTGCACCATCGCCAGCACCTGGAGCACGCTGTCGTGGATGTCCCGGGCGAGCCGCTCCCGCTCCCGGGTGGCGGCCTCGATCTCCAGGGCCCGCGCGAGGGTGCGCTCGGAGGCACGGGCGACCTGGACGACGTAGCCGATGGCGATGGAGGCGATCCAGACGAGGAGCACGTTGTGCACGGTGTCGCGGGCCGGGCTGCCGCGCTGCACCAGGTTGGCGGCGGCGACCAGGCTGGAGGCGACGGCCGCCCAGCGCCAGCCGCCCTTGATCGCGAAGGCCAGCACCGAGCCGGCCGTCCATATCGTCGGCAGGGTCAGGCGGCCGTCGGCGATCCGCTCCGGGGTGTCCGCGACCAGGGTGAGCAGGATGCCGGTGAGGGCGACGGCGAGGTCCGCCGCGAGGAAGCGCTTGGTGCACCTCGCGGCGCCGGAGACCAGCGGCAGGGTCGCCAGGGTCCAGACGAACAGGACGGCGAAGTAGCCGACGGCGACCCAGGGACGGGCGAACTCACGGTAGGAGGTGGCGAACACCCCGATCGCGTACAGCATGGTCAGTACGCGGTACCCGGCGAGCGCGCGCCACAGCGGCTGCTCGACCGACATCCTCATGACCCGCTCGCGCGCCGCCATGTCCCCCCACCCCCGGATCGGCCGTCACCCCTGGTCGGCCTGGTCCTTTTCCTTCTGCGCCTGATCCTTCTCGGCCTGCGAGAGCGCCGCCCTGGCGGCCTTGGCCGCTTCCCTCTCCGCCTTGGCCGCTTCCGCGATCTCCCGCTTGGCGGCGGTCGCGTACACGTCCACGTACTCCTGGCCGGAGAGCTTCATGATTTCGTACATGACCTCGTCGGTCACCGCCCGGAGCACGAAACGGTCGTGTTCCATGCCGCGGTAGCGGCGGAAGTCCAGCGGCTTGCCGATCCGGATGCCGGGCCGCATGAGCTTCGGCAGGACCTTGCCGGGCGGCTGGATCTTCTCGGTGTCGATCATCGCGACCGGGATGACGGGCGCGCCGGTGGCGAGCGCCACACGCGCCAGCCCGCCGGGCTTGCCGCGGTAGAGGCGGCCGTCGGGCGAGCGGGTGCCCTCCGGGTAGATGCCGAACAGCTCACCCTGCTCGATGACCTCTATCCCGCTCTTGATCGCCGCCTCGCCCGCGCCGCGGCCGCCGGAGCGGTCCACCGGGAGCTGGCCGACGCCCTTGAAGAAGGCCGCGGTCAGACGCCCCTTGATGCCGGGCGTCGTGAAGTACTCGGCCTTCGCGATGAAGGTGACCTTGCGGTCCAGCACCGCGGGCAGGAAGAACGAGTCCGAGAAGGACAGGTGGTTGCTCGCCAGGATGGCGGGGCCCTCGGCGGGGACGTTCTCCAGACCCTCCACCCAGGGCCGGAAGACAAGCTTCAACGGTCCCCCGATGGAAACCTTCATCGCGCCGTACAACAACCGAGTGCCTCCTGTGTCTGTCGACCAGACCTTAACCCGGCGGTCTTGCGAAGACTCCGACGGCCCTGGTCGGTGTCAGTGCGGTCGCGTACGGTGAAGCAACCTGAACTCTTCCCACGCCCCTCTCACATGAACAGGAGACCGAAGGTGCCGGTCCTTCCTGGAGCCGAGCCGTACCGCCACGACGGTGGAGAAGTCGGCGTCCTGCTCTGCCACGGCTTCACCGGTTCCCCCCAGTCGCTGCGTCCCTGGGCGGAATACCTCGCGGAACGCGGTCTGTCCGTCACCCTGCCGCTGCTGCCCGGACACGGCACGCGATGGGAGGACATGGAGCTCACGGGCTGGCAGGACTGGTACGCCGAGGTGGACCGCGAGCTGCGCGCACTCAGCCGCCGGTACGCGCAGGTGTTCGTGTTCGGCCTGTCGATGGGCGGCGCCCTCGCACTGCGGCTCGCGGCCCGGCACGGGGACGCGGTCAGCGGTGTCGTGGTCGTCAACCCGGCCATCAAGATGCACGGGCTGTCCGCGTACGCCCTGCCGCTCGCCCGCCATCTCGTGCGGTCGACGAAGGGGATCACCAGCGACATCGCCCGGCCCGATGTGGTGGAGGTCGGCTACGACCGCATCCCGCTGCGGGCCGCGCACTCGCTGCGGAACTTCTTCGGGGTCGTCGACGGCGAGCTTCCCCAGGTCACCCAGCCACTGCTGCTTCTGCACAGCCCGCAGGACCATGTGGTGCCGCCGGCCGACTCGGCGCGCATCCTCGGCCGGGTGTCCTCCACGGATGTCGGCGAGCGCCTGCTGGAACAGAGCTACCACGTGGCGACGTTGGACTACGACGCGGACCGGATCTTCGAGGAGAGCCTCGCGTTCATCGGCCGGCTCGCACCCAGTGTCGGCATGGAAGGGACGGCTGCAGGTGGCTGAGCACGACTCCGATCGCGAGGACCGCGAGGAGCGGGAGGATCGGGAGACGCGCCCCGAGGACGGGCGCGAGCCCGCCGAGCAGCACGTACCGTTCGACGAGGACGCCGCCTGGGCCGCGATCGTCGCCGGCTTCGGTGAGGAGCCGGCGGACCCGCCCGGGTCCAAGCCCTTCAAGTCGGTCGAGGACCTGGCGCTGCTGGAGCCCGAGACGAACGACGGCGGCGAAGAGCCGGCCGGGCGTGAGCCGGAGCCGGAGCCGAAGAAGGAGACGCCGGAGCCGCTCGGCAGCTCCGTGACCTTCGCGCCGGGCGTGGGCGGCGGTCCCCGCGACTACACGCCGCCCGAGCCGTCCGAGGACGACTTCACCGCGGACGACGAGGGCCACTTCGTGCCGCCGGAGCCGCCGCCGCTGCCCGCGGCCGACGCCACGGCGAAGTTCGGATGGCTGGGCGTGCTGGGCGGTCCGGTGCTGCTTCTGCTGGCGGTGCTGCTCGGCTGGGACATGACGTGGTGGCTGACGACCCTCGCCGTCGGCGGCTTCCTGGGCGGTTTCGCGACCCTGGTGATGCGGATGCGCACCGACGAGGACGACGACGACGATCCGGGGCGCGGCGCGGTGGTCTGACCCCGCTCACACACCCGGGACTCTGAGGGCGGCCAGGACCGGAAGATGGTCCGTGGCCGCCCTCAGGTCTGTCTGCGTCACGCCCGGCCGGCCGTGCGGCACGCCGCAGCCGAGCACCTCGATCCCATTGGTCGCGAAGATCGCGTCGATGCGCTGGTGGGGGTCGTACGGCGTCGAGGTGTTCTCGCCGCCCCAGGGAGCGGTGGCCCAGCAGTCCTGGAGCCCGTCGGCCAGGAGCCGGAAGGTGCGTCCGCCGGGCCGTTCGTTGAGGTCGCCGCCCGCGATCACGTGCTCCGTCCCGAGGCCGGCGAGCCTGTCGAGGAGCATGCCGCCCTGGGTGTGGCGTTCGTCCTGCTGGAGCGAGAGATGGCAGCTCAGCACCCCGACGCGGACGCCGCCGAAACGGACCACGGCCGTCGCGAAGCCGCGCCGGTGCAGTCCGGGGGTGAGCGGCAGCAGCACGTCCTCGGTGCGCTCCACCGTCGCCCGCGGCGCGCACAGCAGCGCCGGGCCCGCGGCGGTGGCACCGCCGGAGAGGATCATCCGCCCGGAGGCGGCGGCGAGGCGGGCCAGCTTCTTGCGCCAGCGGAAGAAGCGGGGGGCTTCCTGGACGAGGACCAGGTCGGGGTCGCAGGCGCCGATCACACGGGCGAGCGCGGCGGTGTCGTCGCGCATCGAGCGGATGTTGTAGCTGAGCACCCGGAGGATCACGGAACCGTCTTCCTCGGTGCGGGAGTTGGGGAGCGGCGAGGAGGTTGCCATGCGGGTCAATCTAGTGGGGCGGGGGCCGGGGCGCCCGACGACTCGGGGCGCGGGATCCGTGGGCGACCGTGGCCGGCCGCACGGTTCCCCGCGCCCCTGAGAAGCCTGTCAGCTCCGTCCCCGCAGGATGCCGCGCACCCCCGAGGCGGGCGGCTACATGATCGGGTCGGGCTCCCGGGCCAGGTCGGCGGCGCCCACCAGTCCGGCATCGTTGCCCAGCTGCGCGGCGATCACCTCGGCGACGGGACGCCAGTTGCCGCCGACCAGCCAGCGCTTGTACGACTTGCGGATCGGGTCGAGGACCAGCTCGCCCTCGTCGGACAGCCCGCCGCCGACGATGAACGCGGACGGGTCGAAGAGCGAGGCGAGGTCGGCCAGACCCGCGCCGGCCCAGCGGGCGAGCTCGCGGTAGGAGTCGACGGCGACGGCGTCGCCCTGACGGGCGGCCATGGAGATGTGCTTGCCCTCGATGCCGTCGGGGGTGCCGTCGCCGAGGCCGAGCAGCACCTCGGCGTTCTCCGGGGTGGCGTTGGCGCGCTGCTTGGCGTACCGCACGAGGGCGCGGCCGGAGGCGTACTGCTCCCAGCAGCCCTGCGAACCGCAGCCGCACAGCAGCCCGTCCGGCACCATCCGGATGTGGCCGAACTCGGCGGCCACGCCGAAGTGGCCGCGGCGCAGCTTGTTGCCGATGATGATGCCGCCGCCGAGGCCGGTGCCGAGCGTGATGCAGATGACGTTGCGGTGGCCCTTGCCCGCGCCGAACTTGTACTCGCCCCAGGCGGCGGCGTTGGCGTCGTTCTCCACCACGACGGGCAGCCCCGTACGTGCCTCGACCTTTTCCTTCAGCGGCTCGTTGCGCCAGTCGATGTTGGGCGCGAAGTAGACCGTCGAGCGCTGCCGGTTGACATATCCGGCGGCACCGATGCCCACGCCGACGATCTCGTGCCCCGCGCGTGCGCCTTCCACCGCGGAGGCGATGGCGTCCACGATGCCCTCGGGCGTGCCCGGGGTCGGCACCTTGTGGGTCGAGAGGATGTTGCCTTCCTCGTCTACCACGCCGGCCGCGATCTTCGTGCCGCCGATGTCGACGCCGATGGTGAGTCCCATGAATCCCTCAGTTCCGGTCGAGCCCCGCTACGGCCAACCGTACCCGAGCAGGGCTCAGTCCAGGTCGATGCGCTGCCCCGGACCCGTGCCCTCACCGGGGTCGCGCTCGGTCTCGTCGAGGTTCTTCAGCTCGTCGGAGGCGTCGCCCGCGTCCGGGCCGGCCGTCCATCGGCGCTCCTGGACCTGGACCGCGGAGCGGTACGCGGCGAGCAGTTCGTGGCCGGCGGCGGCGAGGTGGTCGAAGACGTCCGGGTTGCGCTCGATCACGGGTTCCACGGCGGCCTTGGCCTGCTGCACGACCTGCTGCACCACCTGCTGGGCGGCGGGCCCGGCGACCGCGCCGAACAGCGGCGCCTGAAGTCCGGACAGCTTGTCGGCGACGGTGTCGACGAGCCGGCGCAGCTCCTCGGCGGCCGATCCGGGCGGCGGCCCGTGCTGTTCCCGGCGGCGGACCTTCTCCGCCTCCAGGTCCTCGGCGCACGCGGTCGCCCACGCGTCGGCGTCACCCGTGGGCAGCGGCTCGCCGGACGGCTGGTCCTGAGCGGCGTCGGAGAAGGGGCGCTCTTCGCTCATGGCGGACTCCTGACTACGTCTCGTCCTTACGACGTTACCCGAACAGGCGCGGCGGTTTCACCGCGCCCGCGGCCACAGCTCCGGGTCCGGCGCGAACCGGACGCGCAGCTCGCCCTCGCGCAGCCCCGCCCCGTCGACGGCGCAGCGGCGCAGGGCGGACGGCAGCCGCAGGACCCGGCGGAACGGACCGGCGACGACGACCAGTTCGTCGCCCCGCCGGACGAGGTCGAGCTCCTCGCGCACGGCGCCGGGCAGCGGGAGGCGCCAGACGAGCAGGCCGTCCTCGGCGAGCCGGTCCTCGACGGGCCACTCGGGCCTGTCGGGGGCGGTCCCGAGCACGGGCGCCCCCAGGCCGGCGAGGTCGTCCGTGCCGCGCGGGTCGTGCCCCAGGTGGGGGACGGTGTGCAGGTCGTGGGCGGTGCGCCAGTCGTCGAGGGCCTTGCGCTGCTGGGCGAGCGGACCGGCGAGCCAGCCGTCGCCCTCGCTCTCGGGGAGCACCCGGTTGGCGATCAGCGCGTCCGGGCGCAGCCCGCGCAGGGCGAGACCGAGGGTGGCGGTGCGGACGGCGTCGCCACCGGCCGGTGAGGGTTCGGCGACGAGCCGTACGGTCGTCGCCCGATCGGCCAGCACGGCTTCCACGGCGGCGAGTTCGAGGTCCCACCGGGCGGCCGTCTCGTACAGCCGGTCCGCGGGCATCGGCACGCCGGCCAGCCGGCCGAGCACGGGGCGCAGGGCGCGGGCGGCCTGCCGCTCGGGCGGGAGGAGCCGGCGCAGAAGCCGGCGCAGTTCCTCCGGGAGGGCGAGGAGGGCGAGGGCCGCCGGGGTGGGCGGCAGGTCGACGACCAGCAGGTCGTGCGCCTCGGCCAGGGCGGCGTCGCGCAGGGCGCGGAGCACGGCGAGTTCCCCGGCTCCGGGCAGGGGGGTGAACTCCTCCGGGTCGAGGGGAGTCGCGCCGAGCAGGTCGAGCAGTCCGGAGGCGCGTTCCTGGAGTCCGGTGAGATCTTCGCGGAAGCCGGTGGCGGGGTCGGGCCGCCAGGCCGTGAGTCCGGGCGCGGCCACCACGGGGTCCGGACCGGTCGCGGTCCCCAGCGCGCTCCCGAGGCTGTCCCCCTGGTCGGTGCCGAGGAGGAGGGTGCGGGCGCCCTCACGGGCGGCGGCGAGCGCGGTGGCCGCGGCGACGGTGGTACGACCGCTGCCGCCGGGACCGGTGATCAGGATGGTGCGCATGAGGGTGAACCGTACCGGGGCGTGGGGGCCCGGGCGCTCGCGGGCGGCGGCGTGAGGGGAGCTACCGGCCGGACTCCACGCGCTTCTTCAGCCCCGCCAGCGCGCGATCGGTGATCACCTTCTCCGCCTTGCGCTTGATCATCCCCAGCATCGGGATCTTGACGTCCACCGTGAGCTGGTAGGTGACCTCGGTACCACCGGCGCCGGCCGGCTTGAGGAGGTAGGAACCGTCCAGGGAGCGCAGCATCTGGGACTTCACCAGCGTCCAGGAGACCTCGTGCTCGCCGGTCCAGGTGTAGGCCAGCGTCTGGTCGTCCTTGATCGCGCCGGCGTCCATGACGAGCCGGACGTGCTCGGCACGGCCCTGTCCGTCGGTCTTGAGGACCTCGGCCTCCTTCACCTCACCGGTCCAGTCCGGGTAGCGGGCGAAGTCGGCGATCACCGCCATGACGTCGGCCGGAGCCGCCTCGATCTCGATGCTCGAGCTGGTGTGTTCCGCCATCGCCGTGGCTCCTCCGAACGTGGTCGGGCAAGAGGTGGTAGTGCGCACGTGTGTGCAGCGTGAAGGCTACCGCGCGGCGCACCCGCCGCCGTCACCACTGCCCGCGCCGACCTGCACCGCCCTCACCACTCCAGCGCCCATGGCCGCCCGGTGCTCGCGAAGTGCCCCACGTTCACGCACTCGGTGGCCCCGATCCGCATCCGGGCGGCGAGCGGCTGGTGGACATGTCCGAAGAGGGAATAGCGGGGCCGGGTGCGGCGGATGGCGTCGAGCAGCGCCCGGCTCCCCCGCTCGAAGCGCCGCGCCACCGTGTCGTAGACCAGGTCCGGCACCTCCGGCGGGATGTGCGTGCACAGCACGTCGACCTCGCCCACCGCCTCGATCTTCGCCGCGAACTCCTCGTCGCCGATCTCGTACGGCGTGCGCATCGGCGTGCGCAGGCCACCGCCCACGAAGCCGAAGACCCAGCCGCCGATCTCCACCCGCTCGCCGTCCAGCACCGTCGTGCCCGGTCCGGCGTACTCGCGCCACAACTTCGGCATGTCGACGTTGCCGTAGGTGGCGTACGTCGGTGTCGGGAAGGCCGCGAACAACTCGGCGTACTGCTTGCGCACCGCCCGCTCGATCACCGCGGCCCGGTCCTCCCCCACCCCCGCCCACAGCCGTGCGCCCAGCTCACGCGCCTCCTCGAAGCGTCGGGCGGTGCGCAGTTCGACGATGCGGTCGGCGTTCTCGACCCCGAACAGATCGGGGAAGATGCCGCGTGAGTGGTCGGCGTAGTCCAGGAACAGGACCAGGTCCCCGAGGCAGACGAGCGCGTCCGCGCCGTCCCCTGCCCGTGCCAGGTCGCGCGCGTTGCCGTGCACGTCGCTGACCACGTGGATGCGCGTCCTGCGGTCGCCGGCTGGTGTGGGTGCCATGGCGATCAAGGGTAAGCGTGTGGGACAAACGTGAACAGTGGCGGCCGGACCTGCGATTACTCGCCAGTCAGGAAAGCCGTCGACTACTGTGCGCGCAGGAGCACCATCAGGAACATCGTCGACGCACCCCCCTGTGTGACGCAGCGAACATCTCGCCGGACCCCCCTGTCCTAGCGGCCATACCGACGGGTAACGTCCGGCCAGTCCAGTCGAGCTCAGGTTTTCAACCACACAACGTCGTGGCGCCGGCGCCCTTTGAGGAGCAGCAGTCTTGCGCGAGTTCAGCCTTCCGGCTTTGTACGAGGTCCCCTCGGACGGCAATCTGACGGACATCGTCCGCAGAAACGCCGCGCAGCATCCGGACGTCGCCGTGATCGCCCGCAAGGAGGGCGCCGTCTGGCAGGACGTGACGGCGACCGCCTTCCTCGACGAGGTCCGGGCCGCCGCCAAGGGCCTGATCGCCTCCGGCGTGCAGCCGGGGGACCGGGTCGGCCTGATGTCCCGCAGCCGCTACGAGTGGACACTGCTGGACTTCGCGATCTGGAGCGCGGGCGCGGTCACCGTGCCGGTCTACGAGACCAGCTCGCCGGAGCAGGTGCAGTGGATCCTCGGCGACTCGGGCGCGACCGCCTGCGTCGTCGAGACGGACGGCCACACGGCCGCCGTCGAGTCGGTGCGCGACGGGCTGCCCGGGCTCAAGCACGTCTGGCAGATCGAGGGCGGCGGCGTCGACGAGTTGCGCCGCCTCGGACAGGACGTCAGCGACGCGACCGTCGAGGAGCGCAGCTCGCTGGCGAAGGCCGACGACCCCGCGACGATCGTCTACACCTCCGGCACGACGGGTCGCCCCAAGGGCTGTGTGCTCTCGCACCGCAGCTTCTTCGCGGAGTGCGGCAACGTGGTCGAGCGTCTGCGCCCGCTGTTCCGCACCGGCGAGTGCAGCGTGCTGCTCTTCCTGCCGCTCGCCCATGTCTTCGGCCGGCTGGTCCAGGTCGCCCCGATGATGGCGCCGATCAAGCTGGGCTGCCTCCCGGACATCTCGAACCTCACCGACGAACTGGCCTCGTTCCGGCCGACGTTGATCCTCGGTGTGCCGCGTGTCTTCGAGAAGGTCTACAACTCGGCCCGCGCCAAGGCCGAGGCGGACGGCAAGGGCAAGATCTTCGACAAGGCCACGGACACGGCCATCGCGTACAGCAAGGCCCTGGACACGCCGTCCGGTCCCTCGCTGGGCCTGCGGATCAAGCACAAGGTCTTCGACAAGCTCGTCTACAACAAGCTGCGCGCGGTCCTCGGCGGCCGTGGCGAGTACGCCATCTCCGGCGGCGCACCGCTCGGCGAGCGGCTCGGCCACTTCTTCCGCGGCATCGGCTTCACGGTCCTGGAGGGCTACGGCCTGACCGAGTCCTGTGCCGCCACCGCCTTCAACCCGTGGGACCGTCAGAAGATCGGCACGGTCGGCCAGCCGCTGCCGGGATCGGTCGTGCGGATCGCGGACGACGGCGAGGTGCTGCTGCACGGCGAGCACCTGTTCAAGGAGTACTGGAACAACCCGGCCGCCACCGAGGAGGCCCTCGCCGACGGCTGGTTCCACACCGGCGACATCGGCACCCTCGACGAGGACGGGTACCTCGCGATCACCGGCCGCAAGAAGGAGATCATCGTCACGGCGGGCGGCAAGAACGTGGCGCCGGCCGTGATCGAGGACCGTATCCGGGCGCACGCGCTGGTCGCGGAGTGCATGGTGGTCGGCGACGCGCGCCCGTTCGTCGGCGCGCTCATCACCATCGACGAGGAGTTCCTCGGCCGTTGGGCCGCCGGCCACGGCAAGCCGGCCGGTTCCACGGCCGCGTCGCTGCGCGAGGACGCCGACCTGCTGGCGGCGGTCCAGTCCGCCGTCGACGACGGCAACGCGGCCGTCTCCAAGGCGGAGTCGGTGCGCAGGTTCCGCATCCTGGACTCGCAGTTCACCGAGGACTCGGGGCATCTGACGCCCTCGCTGAAGCTGAAGCGGAACGTGGTGGCGAAGGACTTCGCGACCGAGATCGAGGCGCTCTACCAGAAGTAGCGCGACATGTGACGCAACGTCATGGCGCGGGTCTCCCGGTCGAGTTCGACGGGAGACCCGCGCCACGCCGTTTCCACGACGGTGGTCGCTGATCGCCGGCGGTTCCTGGTCCCCGGCGGTTCGCTCTTCGACGGTTCCCCGTCCCCGACGGTTCCTCGTCTCCGGCGGCTCGCCCTCCCGGCGGTTCGCTGTCCCGACGGTTCCTCGTCCCCGGCGGCCCGCTGTCCGGCGGTTCCTCATCTCCGGCGGTTCCTCGTCCCCGGCGGTTCCTCGTCCCCGGCGGTTCCTCGTCCCCGGCGGTTCCTCGTCCCCGGCGGTTCCTCGTCCCCGGCGGTTCCTCGTCCCCGGCAGCTTGCTGTCCCGGCGGTTCCCCGACTACAGCAGTTCCTTCAGGCGCTCGGCCAGCAGGTCCCACCGCCACCGCTCCTCCACCCAGGCGCGCCCCCGCTCCCCCATCCGGCGGCGCAGTTCGGCGTCCCCCAGGAGCGTGACGATCCGGTCGGCGGCGTCCTCCACGGAACCCCCGCGCACGACCCACCCCGTCTCCCCGTCGAGCACGGCGTCGGGCGCGCCCCCGGAGTCCCCGGCGACGACCGGCAGTCCGGTCGCGGACGCCTCCAGGTAGACGATGCCGAGGCCCTCGACGTCGAGCCCGCCGCGCCGGGTGCGGCACGGCATGGCGAAGACGTCGCCCGCCCCGTAGTGGGCCGGCAGTTCCGACCAGGGCACGGCCCCCGTGAAGACGACGGAGTCCTCGACCCGGGTCTCCCGCGCCAGCTTGCGCAGCTCCCCCTCGTAGGGACCGCCCCCGACCAGGAGCAGCACGGCGTCCGGCTCCTTGGACAGGATGCGGGGCATGGCGAGGATCAGCGTGTCCTGCCCCTTGCGCGGCACGAGCCGGGAGACGCAGACGACGACGGGCCGGCCGCTGAGCCCGAGCCGGGCCCGCACGCGGTCGCCGCCGGAGCCGGGATGGAAGGTCTTCTCGTCGACACCGGGCGGCAGCCGGGTCATCCGCGCGGCGGCGTCCCGGGTGAGCGCCCCCGCGATCCGCGAGCGGGTGTACTCGCCGAGGTAGGTGAGGGTGTCGGTGGAGTCGCCGATCCGGCGCAGCAACTGCCGGGCGGCGGGCAGCGCGGCCCAACCCGCCTCGTGCCCGTGGGTGGTGGCCACCAGCCGCTCGGCGCCCGCCCGGCGCAGCGCGGGCGCCATCAGGCCGAGGGGCGCCGCGGCGCCGAACCACACCGCCGTGCACTCGTGCGCCCGCAGCAGGGCGACGGCCTGCCGGGTCACGGCGGGCGTCGGCAGCAGCATGGTCGTCCGGTCGCGCACAACGGTGAAGGGCTGCTCGGCGTCGAACGCGGCGGTGGCCTCCAGGCCCTCGCCGGTCCGCTTCCATGTCGAGGCGTACACGACGAGCCGGCCGGGATCCAGCCGCAGCGCCATGTTGTGCAGAAACGCCTGGATGCCGCCGGGTCTGGGCGGGAAGTCGTTCGTCACGATCAAGGTCTTGCGCATCAGCGCCGACCCTACCGAACGCACACACGCGGCCCGGCACGGCCGCGCTGCGCCGCTCCCGCACCCATGGCCGGGGATCATGGCTCCGTCGGACGACGGGCGGCACCCGCGCGCCGCGGGCCGCGGCGAGACGAACAGGGGCGCAGGTGGACAGGACGGACGGGACACGATCCGTGACCGGACCCCTCGCGCTCTGGGCGCCGACCCGGCTGCTGCTGCTCCTGCTCGTCCTCAAGGTGCGCGTCTTCCCCGGCCCGGACGTCACGAGCGACGTCTCCGTGATCTACCAGAGCTGGTACGAGGTGCTGCGCACCGGGACGTTCCCCCTCGACGACATCACCTGGCAGTACCCGCCCGCGGCGGCCCTCGCGGTCCTCTCCCCGGCGCTGCTGTTCTTCCTCGACTACACGCACGCCTTCTTCGTCCTCGCCCTCCTCGCCGACCTGGCCGTCCTCGTCCTGCTGCTGCGTGCGGGCCGGCGCCCCGGCGGGACGGTGCTCGGCGCCTGGGTGTGGGTGGTGGGCGTCCCGCTGCTGGGTCCGACCGTGTACGCGCGCTACGACGTGATGGTCACGGCCGTCGCGGTGGCCGCACTGCTCGCGGGCGCCCGCCGGCCCCGCCTCATGGGGGCGCTCGTGGGCTTCGGGGCGATGCTGAAGGTGTGGCCGGTGCTGCTGCTGATCGGTGCCGTGCGCCGCCGGGCCTGGGCCGCGGCGGCGCTGACGGCGGCGACGCTGGCGGCACTGTTCGCGCTGGCCATGCCGGGTGCCTTCGCGTTCCTCACCTTCCAGCGGGACCGGGGCACCGAGGTGGAGTCGCTGGGCGCGCTGGTGTTCCACGTGGCGCGGCACCACGGCTGGGACGGGCAGGTGCTGCTCAACTACGGCTCGGTGGAGTTCGTCGGCCCCTACGTCGACATGGTGAGCACGGCCGCCCTGGTGCTGTCCGGGGTCGCCTTCGGCTGGCTGCTGCTGTGGCGGCTGACGGCCGCGAGGCCCGGGCCGCGCACACCGGCGGACGCCGCCTTCGTGGCGGTGCTGCTGTTCACCATCACGAGCCGGGTGATCAGCCCGCAGTACATGGTGTGGCTGGTCGGACTCGCCGCGGTCTGCCTGTGCTTCGGCCGTTCCGGCATGCGCGTGCCGGCCGCCCTCGTCCTGCTGGCCTCGTTCGTGACGCTGCTGGAGTTCCCGCTCTGGTTCTCGCACGTCGTCGCGGGCGACACGCTCGGCGTCACGCTCCTGTTCGTCCGCAACGGCCTGCTGGTGCTGGCCGCCCTCGTCGCGGCGCGCGGGCTGTGGCGCGCCTCGGTGCCCCGGCGGGGGGAGGAGCCCTTCGCCCCGCGGGGCACCGGCGACGGGCGGGTGGCCCCCGCCCCGGAGGCGGATTCCCTGAGCGGGGCCGTGCCCGGGCTCAGTTCCCGGGCTTCCCGAGGGGCTGGTTGAAGCGCAGCAGGTTGCCGGCCGGGTCGCGGAAGGCGCAGTCACGGACGCCGTAGGGCTGGTCCATCGGCTCCTGCAGCACCTCGGCGCCCGCGCCGCTGACGCGCTCGAAGGTGGCGTCGCAGTCCTGTGTCGTGAAGATGACGCCCCGCAGCAGGCCCTTCGCCATCAGCTCCGCCAGCGCCTGCTTGTCGGCCGGCGAGGTGCTCGGGTCGGCGGCGGGCGGTTCCAGCACGAGGCTCACATCGGGCTGCGCGGGCGACCCGACGGTCACCCAGCGCATCCCCTCGAACCCGACGTCGGCGCGTACCTCCAGGCCGAGCACGTCGCGGTAGAAGGCGATCGCCTTGTCGTGGTCGTCGACGGCGATGAAGCAGGTGGAAAGCGTGAGGTCCATGCGGCCGAGGCTACGGCCGATCGACGCGGCCGGCTTCTCCGTTCCTGACCGGTCTGGTGTAGATCTTTGCGATGCAGGCCGGGACGGCGGCGCCGTCGTCGTGGCTCCGGGCCCGGTAGGCGCTCGGGCTCTCGCCGACCAGCTCCGTGAAGCGCGAGCTGAACGACCCGAGCGAGGTGCAGCCCACCGCGAAGCACACCTCCGTCACCGTGAGGTCGCCCCGCCGCAGCAGCGCCTTGGCACGCTCGATGCGGCGCGTCATCAGATGGCTGTACGGCGTCTCGCCGTAGGCGGCGCGGAAGCTGCGGGAGAAGTGGCCCGCCGACATCAGGGCCTCGCGCGCGAGCGCCGGGACGTCGAGCGGCTCGGCGTAGTCGCGGTCCATCCGGTCGCGGGCCCGCCGCAGCCGGACGAGGTCGTCGAGATCCTGCCGTCTCACCCGGCGAGTCTCGCACATGCCGCGGGCCCGGGTGCCGGAGCGAGCCGTCACCCGGGCGTCCGCGAGAAGCACCCTCAGCCGCCGACGTACGCCGCGAGGTGCTCACCGGTGAGGGTGGAGCGGGCGGCCACCAGGTCGCCCGGTGTGCCCTCGAAGACGACCTTGCCGCCGTCGTGACCGGCGCCGGGGCCGAGGTCGACGATCCAGTCGGCGTGCGCCATGACCGCCTGGTGGTGCTCGATGACGATGACCGACTTCCCGGACTCCACGAGCCGGTCCAGCAGGCCGAGCAGCTGCTCCACGTCGGCGAGGTGCAGGCCGGTGGTCGGCTCGTCCAGGACGTACACGCCGCCCTTGTCGGCCATGTGCGTGGCCAGCTTCAGACGCTGCCGCTCGCCGCCCGACAGCGTGGTGAGCGGCTGGCCGAGGGTGAGGTAGCCGAGCCCGACGTCGGCGAGCCGGTCGAGGATCTTGTGCGCGGCGGGTGTGGCCGCCTCCCCGGAGCCGAAGAACTCCTCCGCCTCGGTCACCGACATCGCGAGCACCTCGCTGATGTCGCGTCCGCCGAACCGGTACTCCAGCACCTCGGCCTGGAACCGCTTCCCGTCGCAGTCCTCGCAGGTGGTGGCCACGCCGGCCATCATCGCCAGGTCGGTGTAGATGACCCCGGCGCCGTTGCAGGTGGGGCAGGCACCCTCGGAGTTGGCGCTGAACAGCGCGGGCTTGACGCCGTTGGCCTTGGCGAAGGCCTTGCGGATCGGGTCGAGCAACCCGGTGTAGGTGGCGGGGTTGCTGCGCCGGGAGCCGCGGATGGGGCTCTGGTCGACCGAGACCACGCCCTCGCGGGCCGGGATCGAGCCGTGGATGAGTGAGCTCTTGCCGGACCCGGCGACGCCCGTGACGACGCACAGGACCCCGAGCGGGATGTCGACGTCGACGTCGCGCAGGTTGTTCGCGCCCGCCCCGCGGATCTCCAGCGCGCCCTTCGGCGTCCGCACGGTCTCCTTCAGGGACGCCCGGTCGTCGAGGTGGCGGCCCGTCACGGTGCCGCTGCCCCGCAGGCCCTCGAGGGTGCCCTCGAAGCAGACGGCGCCGCCCGCCGTGCCGGCGCCGGGGCCGAGGTCGACGACGTGGTCGGCGATGGCGATCGCCTCGGGCTTGTGCTCCACGACGAGCACCGTGTTGCCCTTGTCGCGCAGCCGCAGCAGCAGGTCGTTCATCCGCTGGATGTCGTGCGGGTGCAGACCGACGGTGGGCTCGTCGAAGACATAGGTCACGTCGGTGAGCGAGGAGCCGAGGTGGCGGATCATCTTCACGCGCTGCGCCTCACCGCCGGACAGCGAGCCGGAGGGCCGGTTCAGCGAGAGATAGCCGAGGCCGATCTCCACGAACGAGTCGAGGGTCTGCTGGAGCGCGGTGAGCAGCGGCGCCACCGAGGGTTCCCGCAGGGCGCGGACCCATTCGGCCAGGTCCCGGATCTCCATCGCGCAGGCGTCGGCGATGCTGATCTTGTTGATCTTCGAGGACCGGGCGCCCTCGCTGAGCCGGGTGCCGTCGCACTCGGGGCAGACGGTGAAGGTGACGGCCCGCTCCACGAACGCCCGGATGTGCGGCTGCATCGCCTCCTTGTCCTTGGACAGGAACGACTTCTGGATCTTGGGGATCAGGCCCTCGTAGGTGAGGTTGACGCCGTTGACCTTGACCTTCGTCGGCTCGCCGTAGAGGAAGGCGTGCATCTCCTTCTTGGTGAACCGGCTGATCGGCTTGTCCGGGTCGAGGAAGCCGGACTGGGCGTAGAGACCCACCGTCCAGACGTTGTCGGACTTCCAGCCGGGGATGGTGAAGGCGCCCTCGGAGATCGACTTGGAGTCGTCGTAGAGCTGGGTGAGGTCGATGTCGGAGATCGCGCCGCGGCCCTCGCAGCGTACGCACATGCCGCCGGTGCGCTCGAAGGTCGCCTTCTCGGACTTGGTCTTGGCGCCACGCTGCACGGTGATCGCACCGCTCGCCCGGACGGAGGCGGTGTTGAAGGAGTAGGCGCTGGGCGGGCCGATGTGCGGCTCGCCGAGGCGGCTGAAGAGGATCCGCAGCATGGCGTCGGCGTCGGTGGCGGTGCCGACGGTGGAACGCGGGTCGGCGCCCATCCGCTGCTGGTCGACGCTGATCACGGTGGTCAGCCCGTCCAGCACGTCCACCTCGGGCCGCGCCGACGTCGGCATGAAGCCCTGCACGAAGGCGCTGTACGTCTCGTTGATCAGCCGCTGCGACTCGGCGGCGATCGTGTCGAACACCAGGGAGCTCTTGCCCGAGCCGGACACACCGGTGAACACCGTCAGCCTGCGCTTGGGGATCTCGATGCTGACGTCCTTGAGATTGTTCTCGCGCGCGCCGTGCACACGGATCATGTCGTGGCTGTCGGCGGCGTGCGGCGCGGGCGACTGAGGGTTCTTCCTCGTGGGCATGCTCGTCTCTCCATCCTTCGGGGCGGGTCCACCGTCGCGGTCTCCGCCGGTGTCGCCTCGCTCGATCCAACCAGCTTCGGGCGTCACGCGTGACAGTGCTTCGTCGGCCTGGGCATCCGCCCAGGTCAGCGGCTCAGCGGGGTTCCTGGACCCGGATCATGCCGCCCGCGAGGTCCCGGGCGGCGCGGTACCAGCCTCCGCAGGGCCGCCCGCCCGGCACCCGCACGACCCCGGCGTCGCGGGCCCGCAGCCGGACGAGGACGCGTCGAGGTCGTGCGCGGCAGGAGGATCCCGGCGTAGGTGTCCTTGGCCGTCATCTCGGCGACGGTGCGCCGCTCGTCGTCGGTGACGCCGGGTCCGGCGGCCGGCCGCGGAGCACGAGGGATGCGCCGAGCCTGACCCGTGGGGCCGACCGTGATCCAGCGCCTCTGTCCATGCCCGTCACGCTAGGCGTGCCCAGGAGGCCGGCGCTTCTCGATTCCTGACCGTTCCGGGGCCCCGTCCGCCGCGCCTCAGCCGAGCCGGTCCCGCAGGTACTCGCGCCACAGCCGGGTGAACTCCCCCGGCGTGGTCCCCAGCACATCCGCCGTCGCGGCGTCCACACCCCCGGCCCCCACCGCGCGGTAGAACTCGCCCAGCCGACCCTCTCCCCACCGCTCCGCGATCAGCCGGCAGGCCAGCCAGCCGCCCTCGTACGCCCGGGCCAGCGCGGTGGCGTCGCCGGTAAAACCGAAGCCGGCGTCGTCCGGCAGTGCGGCCGGGACGTCCCCCGCGGCCACCGCGCGGGCCAGCTCCGGCGCCGCGTCGGCCGGGCCGTGCCCGCTGTCGCGGTAGCCGATCCAGTCGGCGTACCCCTCGGACAGCCACAGCGGGGTACCGCTGCCGGTGTGGGCGCGGGTGGCGACATGGGTGGTCTCATGGGTGAGGACCACCTGCTTGCCGACGGAGCCCAGGTCACCGTACGCCTCGGGGTTGACGACGATCCGGTCGGCGGGCGCCCGCGCCGCTCCCGTCTCCCCGGTGGTCACGGCGGCGATCCCCCGGTACGAGGACGCGGGCGACCCGAGCAGGGCGCCCATCGCCTCCAGCGAGCCCGGTACGAGCACGACCACGCGCCCGCTCCAGTCCGCCCCCCACGCCCTCGACACCGCGGGCACGGCCCGGTCGCCGAGATCGGCGTAGGCCCCGAGCGTCCGCCGCGGCTGCCCGGCCCCGAGCACCAGGGTGTGCTCGCCGCGGACGGCCGTCACCTCGCCCCGGTCCCACAACTGCTCGGGCGACTCCGGCGCGGGCCGGTCGGAGGTGACGGACCAGCCGCCCTCCGCGTCCCGGCTCAGGCCCAGGGTGCGCCTGGCCGTCACGGGCGCCGCGTCGAACCCGTCGATCCGGTACCGCAGTTCGGCCTCGGCGCTCGCCCGGTCGCCGATGCGGTCCAGACCCGTCAGCCGGTACGACCAGTCCGCCAGCGGCAGTGCCCGCACGGCGGCGAACCCGGACGCCGACCCGGTGCGCCGGTATCCGCTCTCGTCCCGCCCGAGGACCGCGGCCGCCCGCCGGTCGAGCAGCCGCTGCACGTCCTCGCGGGCACTGTCGGCGACGGGCCCGGCCCCGCAGCCGACCAGGGCGACGAGCAGCAGGCAGAGCGCCCTCACCGAGGAACCCGACGCCCGCCTTCGACCTGCCACGTTCCCGATCGTACGGGGGCGGGCCGCGCCGGGTCAGACCCTGGTGACCCCCGAGACCGCCATCATGCCGACCGGGTCGTAGCGCACCGGCGCGCCAGGGTAGGGGGCGTGGACCACCTGGCCGTTGCCCATGTACATCGCGACATGGCTGGCGTCGCCCCGGTAGGTGATCAGGTCGCCGGGCCGGGCCTGGGAGAGCGGGACCTGGTGGCCGGCCGCGCGCTGGCCCTGCGAGGTGCGCGGCAGCGCGACCCCGGCCTGGGCGTACGACCACTGCATCAGGCCGGAGCAGTCGAAGCCGCTCGGCCCGGACGCGCCCCAGACGTAGGGCCGGCCGAGCGCGGCACGGGCGGCGGCGACCGCGGCGGCCGCCCGGCCCGAGGCGGGGCCGGTCTCGCCGAGTCCGGGCATGTCGTCGCGGCCGGAACGGGACGCCCGGTCGTAGGCGGCGCGCTCGCCGGCCGGGAGGGTGTTGAGGAGCTCGCGGGCCGTGGCGAGCTTCTTCTCGACGGTGCGCTTGTGGGAGGCGACGGCCTTGCGGCTCCGCTCCAGTTCACCGAGTTTCCCGGCGGCCTGGAGGCGGTCCTGGGTCAGGTCGCGCATGGCCTCCTGGAGCTCGCGCAGCTGCCCGGCCTGGTGGACGGTGATCCGGTCCAGGGCGGCGGCCTTGTCCAGGTAGTCCTCCGGGTCGTCGGAGAACAGCAGCGCGAGGGAGGGGTCGAGACCGCCGGAGCGGTACTGGGCCCCGGCCAGCGAACCCAGCGCCTCACGCAGGGAGTTGATGCGCTCCTGCTGGAGGGCGATCCGGTCCTGCGCCCGGCCCACCTCCCCGCGCAGCACGTCGGCGCGCTCGTCGGCCTTGTTGTACGCCTCGGTGGCCTTCTCCGCCTCCGCGTACAGGCGGTCCACCTCGGAGCGCGTGTCGTCGTGCGGAGCGGCGTGCGCCGGCAGGGCGGCGACGGCGGCCGCGGCGGCGGAGAGCACACCGACGGCGAGACGGGCCACGCAGGCGCCCCGGTCGAACCCGGACGGTGCAAGGCGGCGATGGGACCCCACGGGAAGCCGCGCTCCTTCCACTGGCGGACAGGAAAATCCCCCGGCCCCGGGCGGCGGCCCGGTGGTGGGGGAAACGCGGCAGACAGTAGCCCCGCGGTGGGGTACCGGCCAAAGACGCGGGCGGGCACACAACGTGACACCCCGCCGCTGACGCAGGTCATCGGCGGGGTGCGGGGTCACAGCCCGTTTCCGTAATTCGCCCGAACGGGCGGTACGGGGTCCTGATCGCGAAGGGGCCCGGGAGGCCTCAGATCCGGACGCCGAACTGGTACGGCATGTTGTTGATCGACTCGTAGCGGACGACCGTGCCGGAGCGCGGGGCGTGCAGCACCTGGCCGTTGCCCGCGTAGAAGCCGACGTGGTGCAGGTCGCCGTAGAAGATGACCAGGTCGCCGACCTGGAGGTCGCTCTGCGAGTAGATCCGGGTGCCGGCGTTGGCCTGCGCCTGCGAGATGCGCGGGATCTGGATGCCGGCCTGCGCGAAGGCCCAGGAGGTCAGGCCCGAGCAGTCGAAGGAGGACGGGCCGGAGGCTCCGTACACGTAGGGCGAGCCGATCACGCTCTGGGCGGCGGCGTACGCCGAGGACGCGCGGCCGGTGGCGGGGGCGCCCGAGCCGCCGAGGGCGGTGCGCTCACTGGCCCGGCTCGCCCGGTCCTCCTCGGCCGCCAGGGCCGCCTTCTCCGCGGCGGTCAGCGAGTTGAGCAGCTTCTGCGCCTCGGCGAGCTTGCCCTGCACCTCGCTCTTCTTCTTGCCGAGTTCGGTGCGGGTGGTGGCGAGGTCCTTGAGCTTGTCCGAGGCCTCGGCACGGTCCTGCGCGAGTTCGCGCTGCTTCCCCTGGATCTCCTTCAGCGCCTCGACCTGCTGGGCGCTCAGCTGGTCGAGGGTGGAGGCCTTGTCCAGGTAGTCGTCCGGGTCGGCGGAGAGGAAGAGCTGCAGGGCGGGGTCGATGCCGCCCGAGCGGTACTGGGCGCTGGCCATCGAACCCAGTCCGTCGCGCAGCTCGTTGACCTCTTCCTGGCCACGGGCGACGTTGTCCTGGATCGTGGAGATCTCCTTCTGGAGCTTCTCCTGCTTCTCCTTGGCGCCGTTGTACTTCTCGGTGGCCTGCTCGGCCTCCTCGTACAGCTTGTCGACCTTGGCCTTGACCTCGTCCTTGCTCGGCTTCTCGCTCGGTGCCGCGTTGGCGGCCTGCGAGCTGAGGGCGACGGCAGCGGCGGCTGCGGTGGTCAGCACGGTCACACGGGTGCGACTCGGCTGCTTGGGTCGACGGTGGGACGCCACGGGGGCAATCTCCTTCTTGTGAGTGATCACCCGATCGGAGGTTCGAGCCCAGACCCTAGTGACCCAGCTGTGATCAGATCAAATCCTCACCTGAAAAATCTCGGTGACCGAGCGCATCCTTTACCTACAACTCACGTGCAGTGATGCGTGTTGACGCTACGTTGCGTCACGGTCCCCTCAATTCGGGCATTCCCGGGGCACATTCCACGGTTGGGACCAAGGGTGCGCAAGGGGCGCGTGTCAGCCACGGTGGGGACCAAGGGTGCACAAGGGACGCGTTTCAGCCACGATGGGGACCAAGGGCGCGCAAGGGGCGCGTATCAGCCGCGCGAGAAACGCTTCAGCAGGACCGCCGACGCCACCGGCCGCGCCCCCGACCGGGCCACCCCGTCGGCCACCTCGCGGTCGGTGGAGACGACGACGACCGGCCGCCCGGGCGGTTCGGCGCGCACCAGCCGGCGGATCAGCTCGTCGGCGGTGACACCCGGCTTGGAGAACAGCACCCGCACCCCGCGCGGCGGCGCCAGCAGCACCGGCGCGGCCAGTTCGGCACCGTCGAAGACACAGGTCACCTCGGCGCCGGACTGGGCGGCGAGCTGCGAGAGCTGCCCGAGCAGCCGCAGCCGCTGCTTCTCCAGGGGCATTTGGGGATAACCGGTCTTGGTGACGTTGTAGCCGTCGACGACCAGATGGACCTGCGGCAGCGCGAGCAGCTGGTCGAGGACCGCGGGGTCGCTGTCGGACAGCGCCCGCGCCGCGATGTCCTTCGGGGTCATCCGTCCCGGTTCGACCGCGTCCACGGTCTCGGCGGGGCGTACGGACACCGGGGGCAGCGCCAGTTCCCGCCGCAGTCCCTGCGCCGCGTCGAGCACGGTGTCGAGCAGCAGCCGCACCCGCATGTCCTCGACGCTGCGACCCTCGCGCGCGGCCCGCCGGGTGGCCTCCAGGGCGGCCTCGACCTCTCCGAGCCGGGCCTTGAGCCGCCGCGTCTCGCTCTCGGCGGCCGACACCTGGGCGTGCCCCTCCGCGCGCACGGCCTCCATCTCGCCGTGCGCCTTGCGCAGCGCCGCCTCGCCTCGCTTGACGTCGCTGAACGCGGCGCGCAGCTTGCGCTGAAGCGATTCGGCTTCCTTACGGGCGCTGTCCAGGTCGGAGCGCAGCCGCTCGGTCTCGGCGCGGGTGTGCTCGCGGGCCGCGGCGAGCTCGGCGCGCAGCCGCTCCAGTTCGGCGCGGCTCTCCTCGTCGGCGCGTTCGGCGTCGGCCCGCTGGGCCTCCTCGCCCGCGGCCGCGACCAGCTTGACCCAGTCGGCCGGACGCAGCACATAGGCGGCGGCGGCCACGTCCAGCGGGTCCGCGGCCGGGGGCGGCGAACCGGCGGCCAGCGCGTCGGCCAGCTCGGGCTGGGCCTCGCGGAACTTCTCCCCGATGCGCTGCCGGAACAGCGGATCGGTCTCCAGCGCCGCGGCCATCGCGTTGCCGGCGAACTTGGCCCGGCGATTCGGTGCGAAACGGGCGTACTGCCTCAGCTGTGCGGGCAGTTCGGCCATCGTCAGCCCGCCGAAACCGTCGGAGACGATCTGCACGACCTTGCGCCGCACGCCTTCGGGCAGCGGGCGGTCGAGCACCTCAGCGGCGCCGTCGCCCGGCCCCCCGCCTGCGGTCTCCACCATCCGTCACCCCACTACCCCTTCGGGGCCGGCCCCTGTCAGGAGTCGGCGCCCGGCCTGTCCACGAGTTCCACCTGATCCACGGCGTTGCACCACCGGCACCGCACCGACTCGATGGTCTCACTGACCACCTCGCGTTCCTCGACCTTCGGCTCACCGGCGAGGTCGAGGTGGACGTACTCGACGACCTTCGAGGAGCGCGTCACGTCGAAGCGGGTCAGATTGCCGCAGAGGGTGCAGCGCCACCGCGTGGTGTCCGTCGGCAGGGGGACCGTCATCGTGGCTGTTCGCTTTCCTTCTAGTTTCGGTGATGCCTGGATTCCGTGCCGCGCCAGTTTCCCTGGAGCGTGTGGCTCGTAACCCTACGGCCTGGCGGGTCCTTGACGCCCGCCCCTCCCGGGCGGCGAGGCGGTCTGCACGGTTGCGTCCACTTACGTCATGCTCTGTGTCCATGATCAGCTTCTGGAGCACGGCGGGCCGCGGGACGGGCCACCGACGGCAGGCGCCGGTGATGTACGCACTGATCGCCCTGTGCTGCCTGATCTTCCTGATCGGGCCCGCCTCGGGCCTGAACCCGGTCTACGGCCTGGGCGACGAGCTGCTCGCCGCGCAGCGCGCGTACTTCCGCCGCTGGGGAGTGGTGCCCGCAGAACTGTTCGACGGTTCCCCCCGGGCCGCCCTCACCCCGGCCACGGGCCTGTTCGTGCACGGCACCTGGGTACACCTGCTCGGCAACATGCTCTTCCTCTACGTCTTCGGCGTGATGACCGAGGAGCGGATGGGCCGCGTCGAGTTCACCCTCTTCTACCTCGGCTGCGGCTACCTCGCGCTGCTGGGGTACGCGGTGGCCAACGCCGACTCCGAGCAGTCCCTGGTCGGCGCGTCGGGGGCGATCTCGGCGGTCCTCGGCGCGTTCCTCTTCCTCTTCCCCCGGGCCCGGGTGACCAGCCTGCTGCCCTTCCTGTTCTTTCTCCCGCTGCGCTTCCCGGCCTGGGTGGTGCTGCCCTTCTGGGTGGCCCTCCAGTGGTTCGCGGCGGGCCAGGCGTCGAGCGGTCCGGGGGTGGCCTATCTGGCCCACCTGGTGGGCTTCGGCCTGGGCTTCGCCTACGCGTGGGCCCGGTACGGCCGTGGGACTAGAGTGAAGGCCGCCCCTGCTCCGGCCCCTGAGGGAGAGAACCAGCCGTGATCACCGCGATCGTCCTGATCAAGACCAGCGTGGACCGGATCCCCGAGATCGCCGAGCAGATCGCCGCGCTGGACTCCGTCAGCGAGGTCTTCTCCGTCACCGGCACCTACGACCTGATCGCCATGGTGCGGGTGAACCGGCACGAGAACCTCGCGGACGTCATCCCCGGCAGCATCAGCAAGATCGCCGGCGTGGAGGCCACGGACACCCACGTGGCGTTCCGGACCTACTCCCAGCACGACCTGGAGGCGGCGTTCGCCATCGGGCTGGACAGCTAGCGTTCCTACCGCGCGCCGAGCCGCACCGCGGTGATGCCGTCCGCGGTCGGCACATAGGCGCGGTCGCCGACCACGACCGGGCTGTGCGTGCCGCCCGACGCCCCGCCCTCGATCCGCTTCGCCCACCGCTGTCCGCCCTCGCGGTCCACGCCGAAGAGCATCGAGCCGTGGCGTACGTGGACGGTGTCGTCGGCGACCACGGGGTCGCTGTAGAGGCTGCTGTTCCCGGTCAGCGGAAAGGACCAGACCGCGGAGCCGTCCGCCGGGTCGAGGGCGGACAGCTCGGAGGAGGTGGACATGACCGCGAGTCCGGCGAACGCGACACAGGTGAAGTCCCGGCCGATGAACACGTCCTCGTTGCCCACGTGCCACAGCTGTTCGCCGGACAGGCCGATGGCGTGCAGCGACTTCTCCCCGCCGGACCCGACCAGCAACCGGTCGCCGATCACCATGGGCCGCCCGGTGTCGGAGCCCGCCTCCGTCGCCCACAGCCGCCGCCCGCTGCCGGCGTCCAGGGCCTCCACCTCGTCCCCGAACGTGCCGACGTACACCACGCCGTCCGCCCAGGTCGGGTCGCCGGTCGGTGCCGCCCCGGTCGCCCTGTCCCAGCGCACCGCCCCGTCGGCGGCGTAGGCGCGCACCCCGCCCGCCTCGGCCGACGCGCCGTACGCGACGACTACCAGGTCGCCCGCGGCCACCGGGAACTGCCCGTTGCCGCCCTCGATCTCCTCGGTCCAGCGGACCTCGCCGTCGTGGCCCACGGCGCACACCGCGGTGGCCTCGGCACCGCCGTCGGTGGCGTCGGCCAGCAGGCAGTACACACCCTCCGCCGTGGCCAGCGGGGACATGACCACCCCGCCCAGATCGGTGTCCCACACGCCCGTGCCGTCCAGCCCGACGGCGTGCAGCGCGCCGTCGGCGCCTCCCACGTACAGCCGGTCACCGCGCGGTGCCGGCGCGGCACAGGGCCCCCGGTGGCCGCCGAGCCCTTGGACCCGGTACTCCCAGCCCGTGCGCGGGACGGCCGCACCGGGACCGGGGCCGCCCGTCGGGCCGCCGCCACCGTCCTGCGCCCGCAGCCACAGCCACGCCCCCGTCCCAGCCGTCACCGCGGCCGTCGCACCGCCCGTGAGGCCCCTCAGCAACCGGCGCCGCGACGGCGGCGCGGGCGTGGGAGCGTCGGTGACGGTCATCGGCGCCGCGTACTCCACGCCGCTCGCCCGCTCCCCCGAGTCCCGCTCGGGGAGCCAGCGCTCGGCCCCGTCGGCCGGCCCGGGCGGGGCGGCGCCGGTGTGCCAGCCGCGCCGCAGCCCGGCGCGCAGGGACTGCGCGGTGTGCCCGGTCGCCTCGACCACCTGGGCGGGCGCGGGCCGTGCGGCCGGGTCCTCGGACAGACAGGACTCCACCAGCGGCCGCACGTCCTGCGGCACCGCCGCGAGGTCGACGTCACCGGTCAGGATGCGCAGCAGGACCACCGGGTCCTGCCCCTCGCCGAACGGCTCCCGGCCGCCGGACGCGTACGCCAGCACCGCGCCCAGGGCGAAGACGTCGCTGGCCGGCCCGACCTGCCCGCCGTTGCGGACCTGCTCCGGGGCGACGTATCCGACCGACCCGACGATGGCCCCGGTCCGGGTCAGCGCGGTCGCCTCCAGTGCCCGGACGATGCCGAAGTCGATGACGCGCGGACCGTCGGGGGCCAGCAGGATGTTGGACGGCTTGAGGTCGCGGTGCACCATCCCCTTGGCGTGGATCGCGGCGAGCGCCTCGCCCAGCGCGGCCGCGAGCAGCAGCACGGCCTGCGCGGGGAGCGCCCCGTGGTCCAGCACGGCGTCCCGCAGGTTCGGCCCGTCGACGAACTCCGTCGCCATCCAGGGCCGTTCGGCCTCCGTGTCGGCGTCGACGACCCGCGCGGTGTAGGTCCCCGTCCCGCCGACCGTCTGCGCGGCCCGCACCTCCTGCCGGAACCGGGCCCGGAAGGTGCGGTCCTGCGCGTGCTCGGCCCGCACCACCTTCACCGCCAGCCGTACTCCGTCCCGGGCCTCGGCGAGATAGACCTCGCCCATGCCGCCGGCGCCGAGTCTGCCCCGGACCTCGTAGGGCCCGATCCGCCGAGGATCCGTGTCCCGCAGCGCCTGCACCCTGTGCTCCCCCTGTCCCGCGTACGGCTGCCGAGGGGAGCGTATACGCCGGGGGCGCGACGGCGGATCACACGGCGGGGACGCAACGCCCTTCCACCGTGCGGTAGTTCCACTTCGCGCCGTCCCGGACCAGTTCCCGCACCGCCCCGACGAACCGCTCGACGTGCTCGTCCGGCGTCCCCGCGCCGAAGCTGACCCGGACGGCGTTCAGCGACTTCTCGCCGGGCGCCGCCTCGGGGGCGCCGCACGCGCCCTGGGTCTGCGGGTCGCTGCCGAGCAGCGTACGCACCAGGGGGTGCGCGCAGAAGAGCCCGTCACGGACGCCGATGCCGTACTCGGCGGACAGCGCGGCGGCGAAGTGCGAGCTGTTCCAGCCCTCGACGACGAAGGAGAGCACCCCGACGCGGGGGGCGTCGTCGCCGAACAGGGACAGGATCCGGACCCCGGGAATCCCGGCGAGGCCGTCCCGGACCGTGCGGATCAGACGCTGCTCCCGGGCGACCAGGGTGTCGTGGCCGGCCTCGGTGAGCGCCTTGCAGGCCGACGCGAGGGCGTGGGCGCCGATGACGTTCGGGGAGCCCGCCTCGTGCCGGGCGGCGCTGTCGTGCCACTCCACGTCGACGCCGCCGTCGGCGCGCCGGGCGACGGTGCGGCTCGCGCCGCCGCCCGCGAGGTACGGCTCGGCCTCGCGCAGCCAGTCGGCGCGGCCGGCGAGCACGCCGGAGCCGAACGGGGCGTACAGCTTGTGCCCGGAGAAGGCGACCCAGTCGACGTCCAGCTCCCGCACGGAGACCGGGCGGTGGGGCGCGAGCTGGGCGGCGTCCAGCACGATCCGGGCGCCGTGCGCGTGCGCGGCCTCGGCCAGTTCCCGCACGGGCCACAGCTCGCCGGTGACGTTGGAGGCGCCGGTGACGCAGACCAGGGCCGGGCGGTGGGACTCGCGGGTGGCCAGCGCGCGCTCCAGGGTCCGCACCGCCTGCCGGGGGCTGCGCGGGGCCTCGAGGCAGGTGACGTCGGCGTTTCGCCAGGGCAGCAGCGCGGCGTGGTGCTCGGTCTCGAAGACGAAGACCTGGCAGCCGGCGGGGAGGGCGCCGGCGAGCAGGTTCAGCGAGTCGGTGGTGGCCCGCGTGAAGATCACCTGGTCGTCGTCACGGCAGTCGAGGAACTCGGCGACGGTCGCGCGGGCGTTCTCGAACAGGTCGGTGGAGAGCTGGGAGAGGTAGCCGGCACCGCGGTGGACGCTGCCGTAGTACGGCGCGTACGCGGCGACGTCGTCCCAGACGCGCTGGAGGGCGGGGGCGCTGGCGGCGTAGTCGAGGGCCGCGTAGGTGACCTCGCCGCCGGTCACGAGCGGGACGGTGACGTCCAGGCCCAGCACGGGCAGCGGGGCACGGACGGACAGGCCGGCGGCAGGGGTGGAGACGGACATGGGTGCACTCCCGTGAGACGGAGGGACACCACCACGCGAGCGGCACGCTCGAGCGCGGCGATGGGGAAAAGGGGGATGCGGAGGCGGGGCTCTGCGGCCCCAGGGCGTGTTTCGGAAGTGCCTTCGTCGCCCGAAGGGCGGCCCCGCGGCGTCCGGTGCGTGCGCTCGGCGTGCCGGACGGAATGCCTCGTACTGGGCGTACTCGGCATTTCGTCCGGTGCGGCGAGAGTGCGTGCCGGGCTTCGCGGGGCAGAAGGGACTTCCGAAACACGCCCTACGACATTCGCTTGCTCACGGAAGGCTCCCTCGACGACCAGGACCCCTGGTGACGCGAGGGGTCCGCGCTTGTCGTGGGCCTTGCTGCCCACGACCTGGTCCTCACCCGGGGCACCCCGCCACGGACGGAGGGTTGCCGGACAGCCGGCCGGGGCCTTTCAGCTGTCACTCATGACCTGGTACAGCATCCTGCCACATGATCTTCGGCGCGCAAGGGCGGTCCGGATGCTGGACCGCGCCCCGCGCCGACGCACACGGCGTCAGGCGTTGCTCACCGTGACCCAGCGGTCCAGCACCCGCCTGGCGGCACCCGAGTCGATCGCCTCCGCCGCCTTCGCCATCCCGGCGCGGATCCGCTCGGCCAGCGTGCCGCCGCCCGGCTCCAGGGCGACCAGCGCCGCCGCCGCGTTCAGCAGCACCGCGTCCCTCACGGGCCCCGGCTCGCCGTCCAGCAGCCGGCGGGCGACCTCGGCGTTGTACGAGGCGTCCGCGCCGCGCAGCGCCTCCACCGGCACCAGGTCGATGCCGACCTCGCGCGGGTCGAAGGCGTCCTCGGTCACCGAGCCGTCGCGCACGACCCAGACCCGGGAGGTCGACGTCGTCGTCAGCTCGTCGAGGCCGTCGTCGCCGCGGAAGACCAGCGAGGAGTTGCCGCGCCCGGCGAAGACACCGGCGACGATCGGCGCCATCCGGAGGTCCGCGACACCCACCGCCTGCGCCTTGACCTTGGCCGGGTTGGTCAGCGGGCCCAGGAAGTTGAAGGTCGTCCGGATGCCCAACTGTCCGCGCGCCGCCGCCACATGACGCAGCGCCGGATGGAACTTCACCGCGAAGCAGAAGGTGATCCCCGCCTCCTCGGCGACCTCGGCGACCCGCTGCGGCGTCAGTTGCAGATTGACGCCCAGCTTCTCCAGCACGTCGGAGGCCCCGGAGGCGGAGGACGCCGCCCGGTTGCCGTGCTTGACGACCTTCGCGCCCGTGCCGGCGACGACGATCGCCGACATGGTGGAGATGTTCACCGTCTTCGCGCCGTCGCCACCGGTGCCGACGATGTCGACCGTCTCGCCCGGCACCTCGATCACGTTCGCGTGCTCGTACATCGTGCGCACGAGCCCGCTGATCTCCTCGACGGTCTCGCCCTTGGCCCGCAGCGCCACCGCGAACCCGGCGATCTGCGCGTCCGTCGCCTCGCCCCGCATGATCAGGTCCATCGCCCACGCGGTGTCGTCCGCACCCAGGTCACGGCCGTCCAGGAGGCCGTTCAGCAGGGCGGGCCAGGAGCGGCCCGCCGCGGTGTCGCCGCCGGCGGGGGTCACAGCGCTCATAAGCCGCTCCTGGTCCAGTCCCGTCGTACGGGACACGTGTCTCGAACTGGGTCCACCCTATCCAGCCCCGGGCACGGCGAAGGGCCCCGCCCGAACACCGGACGGGGCCCTTCGCCGTGGCGTGGCGAGTGCAGCGATCAGTGGTGGCCGTGGCCGCTCGTGATCTCCTTGTACTCATCGACGGTGGGCTTGGGGATCTGGGCGTCCTCGCCGTAGTACGAGTCGCTGAGCTTGGCGCGCAGCTTCTCGGCACCCGTCACCTTGCGCTCGACACCGTTCTCGTCGACCGCCGGGCCGATCTCGGCCGGCTTGTACTGCTCGTGTGCCGTGAGCGTGTACAGAGCCTCCTGGCTGAGCGGCTCGTGGACCTCGATGAACTCACCGTGCGGCAGGCGCTTGATGGTGCCGGTCTCCCGGCCGTGCAGCACCTTGTCCCGGTCCCTGCGCTGCAGGCCGAGGCAGATCCGCTTGGTGATGACGAAGGCGAGGACCGGTCCGGCGAAGAAGCCGATCCGGACGAACCAGGTGACCGCGTTGATCGAGAGGTGGAAGTGCGTGGCGACGATGTCGTTGCCACCACCGATCAGCATGATCATGTAGGCGGTCACCCAGGCGACACCGAAGGCCGTACGGGTCGGGGCGTTGCGCGGGCGGTCCAGGATGTGGTGCTCGCGCTTGTCGCCGGTGACCCACGACTCGATGAACGGGTACACGGCGATCACGGCCAGGAACAACCCGAACAGGATCAGCGGGATGAGTACGCCCAGGACCAGTGTGTGGCCCCAGAAGTTGATCTCCCAGCCGGGCATGGCCCGGACGAGGCCTTCCGCGAAGCCCATGTACCAGTCGGGCTGGGCGCCCGTGGACACCTGGTCCGGCCGGTACGGGCCGAGGACCCAGATCGGGTTGACCGACGCGATGCCGGACAGGGCCGCGATGGCGCCGAAGACCAGGAAGAAGAAGCCTCCGGCCTTGGCCGTGTAGACCGGCAGCAGCGGCATGCCGACGACGTTCTTGTTCGACTTGCCCGGGCCCGCGAACTGCGTGTGCTTGTGGTACCAGACCAGGATCAGGTGGCCGACCACGAGACCGAGCATGATGCCCGGCAGCAGCAGGATGTGGATCGAGTAGAAGCGGGCCACGAAGTCGGTGCCCGGGAACTCTCCGCCGAACAGGAACATCGAGATGTACGTGCCGACGATCGGCATGGACAGGATCGCGCCCTGGGTGAAGCGGACACCGGTGCCGGAGAGCAGGTCGTCCGGTAGCGAGTAACCGGTGAAACCGGTGAACATGCCGAGGACGAACAGCAGGAAGCCGAACAGCCAGTTGATCTCACGCGGCTTGCGGAACGCGCCGGTGAAGAAGACGCGCATCATGTGCACGAACATGCCGGCGAGGAAGATGATCGCCGCCCAGTGGTGGATCTGCCGGATCAGCAGACCACCGCGCACGTCGAAGCTGATGTCCAGGGTGGAGGCGAACGCCTCCGACATCAGCTGTCCCTGCATCGGGACGTAGCTGCCGTGGTACTCCACCTCGTTCATCGACGGGTGGAAGAACAGCGTCAGGTACACACCCGTGAGGATGATGATGATGAAGCTGTAGAGGCAGATCTCACCCAGCATGAAGGACCAGTGGTCCGGGAAGATCTTGCGCATGTTCGACTTGGCCAGGGAGTAGATCCCGAGCCGGCCGTCGGTCCAGTCGGCGACGCGTTCGCCGGCCGGCGCCTTCCCGCGAGAGCGGGAATCGGAGGTGGTCGTAGTACTCATCCGCGCTCCCAGAATGCAGGACCGACGGGCTCGTCGAAGTCGCCGAGCGCCTCGAGGTAACCCTCGTCGTTCACACCGATCCGCAGCTGCGGAAGGGCGTGGCCGGCGGGGCCGAAGATGACCCGGGCACCGTCGGACAGGTCGAAGGTGGACTGGTGGCAGGGGCACAGCACGTGGTGCGTCTGCTGCTCGTACAGCGAGATCGGGCAACCGACGTGGGTGCAGATCTTCGAGTACGCCACGATGCCCTCGTGCGACCATTCGAGCTCGCGCTTGTCCTTGATGTCGCCCGGCTGCAGCCGCACGATCATCAGGGCCGCCTTGGCGATCTCGTTCTGGAAGTCGTGGTCGTGCTCCTCCAGGCCCTCGGGCTTGGCGAACGTGAGCGAACCGACGACGACGTCCGCGGGACGCAGCGGCTCGTTCGTGTTCATGTTGACGAGGAGCTTGCCCTTCTTCCACAGGGTGTGGCGGAGCTTGTCCTCGGGCAGCGGGCCCAGGTCGCGCAGCAGCACGACGCCGGAGAGCGGCACCAGCGTGAGCGCGCCGAACATGGTGTTGCGGATCAGCTTGCGCCGGCCGAACGCCGACTCCTTGGCTCCCTGCTTGAAGTCCGCGTGGACCTTCGCGCGGACCTCGGGGGATGCCTCGATCGGGTGACGCTCGTCGGCGATCTCCACGTCGGACATCAGGGTGCGGGCCCAGTGGACCGCGCCCGCGCCGATGCAGAACAGCGCGAGACCCAGGGTCAGGCCGAGGGCCAGGTTCAGGGCGCTGACATGGCCGAGAGGCCAGACGAAGACGGACTTGTCGACCGGGATCGCCACGAACGCGGCGATGAAGGCCACCGTGGCCAGCATCGACACCGTGAACAGCAGGGCCACCGCGCGCTCGGACCGCCTGGCGGCCCGCTCGTCGATGTCTTGGATCCGGTGCTCGTGCGGGGGCAGTCCCGGGTCCGCGAACGGGTTCTTCTCGTCGGCGACGTCGACCGCGCCGGCCCGCTCGGCGGGCAGCTTCTCTTCTGGAATGTCTTGGCTACTCATGACTTCTTGGCCTTTGCGGTCCGGGCGGCGACCCACACGGCGACGGCGATCAGGCCACCGAGACCGAAGATCCAGCCGAACAGGCCCTCACTGACCGGCCCGAGGCCGCCCAGGTCGAGACCGCCGGGGCTCTCCGTGTCGGAGCTGTTGACCGCCTCCAGGTACGCGATGACGTCCTTCTTGTTCTGCTCGGACATCGTCGTGTCGGGGAAGGAGGGCATGTTCTGCGGGCCGGTCTGCATGGCCTCGTAGAGGTGCTTCGCGCTGACGCCTTCCAGGGACGGCGCGTACTTGCCCTCGGTGAGGGCGCCCCCCTTGCCGGTGAAGTTGTGGCACTGCGCGCAGTTGGTGCGGAAGAGCTCGCCACCCTCGCCGATGTCCGCGCCCTCCGTGCCGTACTGCTCCTCGGTGGGGATGTTCGGGCCGGCGCCGAGCGAGGCGACGTAGGCCGCGAGCTGGTCGATCTGGGCCTGGTCGTAGATGACCTTCTTCGCCGGCACCTGGGCGCCTTGGGAGGTCGCCGCCGGCATGCGGCCGGTGCCCACCTGGAAGTCGACGGCCGCGGCACCCACGCCCACCAGGCTGGGGCCGTCGGTGGTGCCCTGACCATCGGTGCCGTGACAGCTGGCGCAGCCGACGGCGTAGAGCTTCTTGCCCTCGTCGATGGCGAGGGACTGGGCCGTTTCATCGGCCCGCGCCTTGTCCGCGGGCGCGAACACGGCGTACAGCCCCCCAGTGGCCGCCAGCGCAAGGAGTAGGACGACGACCGCCGCCAGCGGATGGCGTCGTCGTGCGGAGAGCTTTTTCACGGATTACCCCGGTGTCAGGATCTTCTGCGTCGAGTCTTCTGGAATGCGCGGGAGCGGGTCCCGGCTACTTGATCATGTAGATCGTGGCGAAGAGGCCGATCCAGACGACGTCGACGAAGTGCCAGTAGTAGGACACGACGATGGCTGCGGTCGCCTGCTCGTGGGTGAACCTCCGAGCCGCGTAGGTACGGCCGAGGACCAGCAGGAAGGCGATGAGTCCGCCCGTCACGTGCAGGCCGTGGAAGCCGGTGGTCAGGTAGAACACCGAGCCGTACGGGTCGGAGGAGAGCGAGAGGCCCTCGTGCTTCACCAGCTCGGTGTACTCGTAGACCTGGCCACCGACGAAGAACGCACCCATCACGAAGGTGACGATGAACCACATCCGGAGCTTCTTGACGTCACCGCGCTCGGCGGCGAAGACGCCGAGCTGACAGGTGAGGGAGGAGAGCACCAGGATCGTGGTGTTGGTCGCCGAGAACGGGAAGTTCAGGGCCGAGGCCTTCTCGTGCCAGAACTCGGGACCGGTCACCGATCGCAGGGTGAAGTACATCGCGAAGAGGGCCGCGAAGAACATCAGCTCGGAACTCAGCCAGATGATGGTTCCGACGCTGGTGAGGTTCGGTCGGTTGACCGACGGGTGCGCGTGCCCGGTATCTACTGTCGTTGCTGTCGCCACGACCGACATTATGTCGGTCGCTTATCCCGCCCTCACTCCGGGGGGTGCCGTTCGGAGTGTCCGCCGCGTGTGTACTGCCCGGATGGCCCAGGGAAGGCGTGTCCGAACCGGTGTTGACGAGGTGTTCAAGGGAGTAGCATCCGCCGCATCGGGCCGTTCCGTCCCGGCCTGTGCGTACGACGCCGACGTCTCGGAGGAAGCATGCAGCCGACCGCCACGGTGCTGGTCTACAGCGACGACTCCCACACCCGCGCCCAGGTGCGGATGGCCGCGGGCAAGCGGCCCGCGCCGGACGTGCCGGTGGTGGAGTACGTGGAGTGCGCCACCCCCGCCGCCGTGCTCAGCGAGTTGGACAAGGGCGGGATCGACGTCTGCGTCCTGGACGGGGAGGCCGTGCCCATGGGGGGCATGGGACTCTGCCGGCAGATCAAGGACGAGGTCTTCGCCTGCCCGCCCGTGCTGTTGCTCATGGGGCGGCCGCAGGACGCCTGGCTGGCCACCTGGAGCCGTGCCGAGGCCGCGGTGACCCTGCCCGTGGAGCCGGTGGAGTTCGCGAACGCCCTGGCCGCCCTGCTGCGGCAGAAGAAGCTCGCGAGCGCCTGAGAGGCCGTGGGCGACCGCCTCGGGCGCCCACGGGCCCGCTACGGCGCGTCGTGCGGTCTCCCGCGCCCCTGGGGGGCGTTGCGCCGCCGGGCCTCAGACGGCCTGGGGCTGCAGCCTGACCCGCTCGGAGTCCGCCGGGCCCGCGGGGTCGCCGGTGACCAGGGCGCTGCCCTTGCGCCAGTTCGCCCACTCGACGTTCCAGTCGCCGAAGCCGTTGCCGAACGGTTCCATCATCTTGCCGGTGGAGTTGACGACCTGCACGATGTCGCCGGGGCGCACGGTCTCGTAGAACCACGAGGCGTTGCTGGTGTTCATGCCGACGCAGCCATGGCTGACGTTGGCCGAACCCTGGTCGCCGACGGACCAGGGGGCGGCGTGCACGTACTCGCCGCTCCAGGTCACCCGGGTGGCGTAGTAGACGGGCAGGTCGTACGACTCGGACGTGCCGTCGGCGATGCCGACGCTGGTGCCGCGCATCCGTACGAAGTACTCCTTGCCGATGACCACCTTGACCCCGTTGCGGGTGTCGAAACCGGGCTTGCCCATGGTGATCGGGACGGTGTTGATCTCTTTGTCGTTCTTGTAGACCGTCATGTGGTGGGTGGCCCCGTCCGCGATGGCGAGGATCTTGTCCCCCGTGGTGATCTTCAGGGGCTTCGCCGTGCCGCCCCACAGCCGATCGCTGATCTTGATGTTGTCGAGGTTGCTGCGCATCTCGAGCGTGGCGTTGGCGGGCCAGTACTCCTTGGGCCGGTAGTGGAGCTTCTTGTCGTCGACCCAGTGCCAGGAGCCCTCCACGACGATGTCGGACTCCACCTTCAGACCGCGTTCGACGATCGCGCGCTGCGCCTTGTCCTTGACGGGCTCGCTCAGGTCGGCGGTGATGGGCTGGCCCACGCCGTACTTGCCCGCCTCCGGCCCGAAGGTGACGCCCAGTCGCTTCTGCGTGCCGGGCTTGCCGGTGTCGAAGGTGACGACCCGTCGGCCGGGTGCTCCGTCCTCGTCCTCGGTGCTCACCCGGACCGTGTAGTGGGCGTTGGCGGCCAGCGGGGAGGTGCTGTGCCAGCGGCCCCCGTCGGCGGAGAGTTCGCCCGAGACATGGCGCCCGGCGGCGTCCACGGCCGTGACATCCGTGATCCGGCCCTCGGAGCCCTCCGAGGTGATCTCCAGGGGCTTGTCCGGGTCCGCCTTCTTCCCGGCCTTGGTGGGGCCGTTGAAGGTGAGGTGCTCCGCCGCGTCGTAGGGCGCGGCGGACAGCGGGTTGCCGTCGCTGCTGCAGGCGGTGACGCCCGCGCCGAGGGCGATCACCACCAGCGTGCAACCGGCGATCGTGCGGGTGCGCGAGGAGTGGGTCATGCCCTCACGCTAGGAAGATTCGTCAGTCTCGGCGCGGTGAGTCATCCGTACGAGGGACACCCTTGGTGGGAGACGTGGGGAACGAAGGAGCCCGGACCCTCCTGACGGAGGGTCCGGGCTCCTCGAGCGCTGGGCGGGTCCTACTGGGTGCGGTTCTCACCGCGGTAGTACTCGAAGACCCAGCCCCAGAGGCCGAGCAGGATCAGCGGCAGGGAGAAGTACAGCAGCCACCAGCCGACCGCGACACCGAGGAAGGCGAGGGCGCCGCCGATGCCGAGGGAGAGCGGCTGCCAGCTGTGCGGGCTGAAGAAGCCCAGCTCGCCCGCGTCGTCCGCGACGTCGGCCTCCTTGTTGTCCTGAGCACCCACGTCGACCCGCCGGGCCGTGAAGCCCAGGTAGAAGCCGATCATGATGGTCAGGCCGAAGGCCAGGAAGAGGCCTGTGGTGCCGACCGGCTCCTTCGACCACAGGCCGTAGACGGTGGCCATGACCAGCATGAAGAGGCTCAGCCACATGAACAGCTTGCCCTGGATCTTCACTTGCCGGCCTCCTTGCTACCCGTGAGGGCGCTGGCACCGTGGCCGCCGTGGCCGAGCTCCTCGAGCGCGGCGATGTCGGGGTGGTGCAGGTCGAACGCCGGGGATTCGCTGCGGATCCGCGGCAGGGTGAGGAAGTTGTGCCGCGGCGGCGGGCAGGAGGTGGCCCACTCCAGCGAGCGACCGTAGCCCCAGGGGTCGTCGACGCCGACCGGCTTGCCGTACTTGGCCGTCTTCCACACGTTGTAGAAGAACGGCAGGATCGACAGGCCGAGCACGAACGAGCTGATCGTCGAGACGGTGTTCAGGGCGGTGAACCCGTCGGCCGCCAGGTAGTCGGCGTACCGGCGCGGCATGCCCTCGGCGCCCAGCCAGTGCTGGACCAGGAAGGTGCCGTGGAAGCCGACGAACAGCGTCCAGAAGGTGATCTTGCCGAGCCGCTCGTCGAGCATCTTGCCGGTCCACTTCGGCCACCAGAAGTGGAAGCCGGCGAACATCGCGAAGACGACGGTGCCGAAGACGACGTAGTGGAAGTGCGCCACCACGAAGTACGAGTCGGAGACGTGGAAGTCCAGCGGGGGCGAGGCCAGGATGACACCGGTCAGACCACCGAAGAGGAAGGTGATCAGGAAGCCCGTGGACCAGAGCATCGGTGTCTCGAAGGACAGCGAGCCCTTCCACATCGTGCCGATCCAGTTGAAGAACTTCACACCGGTCGGGACCGCGATGAGGAACGTCATGAAGGCGAAGAACGGCAGCAGCACACCACCGGTGACGTACATGTGGTGGGCCCACACCGTCACGGACAGACCCGCGATCGCGATGGTCGCCGCGATGAGACCCGAGTAGCCGAACATCGGCTTGCGGGAGAAGACCGGGATGACCTCACTGACGATGCCGAAGAACGGCAGCGCGATGATGTACACCTCTGGGTGCCCGAAGAACCAGAAGAGGTGTTGCCAGAGCAACGCTCCGCCGTTGGACGCGTCGAAGACATGGGCACCGAACTTGCGGTCCGCCTCCAGGGCGAACAGCGCGGCCGCGAGGACCGGGAAGGCGAGCAGGACCAGAACACCGGTCAGCAGCACGTTCCAGGTGAAGATCGGCATGCGGAACATCGTCATGCCGGGCGCGCGCATGCAGATGATCGTGGTGATGAAGTTGACCGAGCCGAGGATCGTGCCGAAGCCGGAGAAGGCCAGACCCATGATCCACATGTCGGCGCCGACACCCGGCGAGCGGACCGCGTCCGACAGCGGGGAGTAGGCGAACCAGCCGAAGTCGGCCGCACCCTGCGGGGTGAGGAAGCCGGCCACCGCGATGAGCGAGCCGAACAGGTAGAGCCAGTAGGCGAACATGTTCAGCCGCGGGAACGCCACGTCCGGCGCGCCGATCTGCAGCGGCATGATCCAGTTCGCGAATCCGGCGAACAGCGGCGTCGCGAACATCAGCAGCATGATCGTGCCGTGCATCGTGAACGCCTGGTTGAACTGCTCGTTCGACATGATCTGCGTACCCGGACGGGCGAGCTCGGCGCGCATGAAGAGCGCCATCACGCCACCGATGCAGAAGAACGCGAACGACGTGGCCAGGTACAGCGTGCCGATCGTCTTGTGGTCAGTGGTCGTGAGCCACTTGACGACGACGTTGCCGGGCTGCTTGCGCCGCACCGGCAGCTCGTTCTCGTACGAGCCGGCCTCGGCGGCACCCGCGGGTTCGTTGAGGATGCTCACAGTTGGTTCGTCTCCCGGTTCTTCTCGTGAGGCGTCTGCTCGATGCCCGCGGGAACGTAACCGGTCTGCCCCTTCTTGGCGAGGTCCTTGAGGTGCTGCTCGTAGCGCTCCGGAGAGACGACCTTCACGTTGAACAGCATCCGGGAGTGGTCGACGCCGCACAGTTCGGCGCACTTGCCCAGGAAGGTGCCCTCCCTGTTGGGGGTCACCTGGAAGGCGTTGGTGTGGCCGGGGATGACGTCCTGCTTCATCAGGAACGGCACCACCCAGAAGGAGTGGATGACATCACGCGAGGTGAGCACGAAGCGGACCGTCTTGCCCTCCGGGAGCCAGAGGGTGGGGCCCGGGTTGCCCGTCTGCGGGTTCCGCTCTCCCGGAGTGCCACAGGCGTAGACGCCGCCGGCGTCGGCCGGGAACTCCTTCTTGTAGCGGTCCGGAATCGCGTTCAGTTCCTTGGAGGTCTTGGCGTCCCCGGTGGAACCTTCGACGTTCTCGATGTAGTTGAAGCACCAGCTCCACTGGAAGCCGACCACGTTGACCGTGACGTCGGGCTTCTTCGACATGTCGAGGAGCTTCGTCTCGTCACGCGCCGTGAAGTAGAAGAAGACCGAGACGATGATGATCGGCACCACCGTGTACAGCGCCTCGATGGGCACGTTGTACCTGGTCTGCGGAGGAATGTCGATCTTGGTGCGGCTGCGCCGGTGGAAGATGACACTCCACAGAATGAGGCCCCACACCAGCACGCCGACGGCGAGCGCGGCAGCCCAGGAGCCCTGCCACAGGGAGAGGACGATCGGCGCCTCTTCCGTGGTGGGGGTGGGCATACCAAGGCGGGGGAAGTCCTCCCATGTGCAACCGGTGGCGGTCGCCAGGACCAGGCCCGCGGTCATTGCCTGCAGCAGCTTCCGCCGCATCGGGCGCCGCGGCGAGCGGTCGGAGCCGTTGGGACTCACGTAGCGCCTTCCCGAGAGTCTCGCCCGCGCGGTCGGCTGCGGCCTTCTCGCTGGTCGGTCGCCGCCCTGCGTCGGGCAGGGGTTTGGATGTTTATGCGGACCAAACCCTAGCCGACGCTCTCGGGGGGTTCGCGGGGAGGGTGCCCGAACGCGCCGCCGGGTCAGCCGAAGGGGTCGGTTGCCCGGCTCTGGGCGACTTCTGACGATGGGTTCGGGGCGTTCACCGATCCGGACCAGCGGGTTTTCCGGCGGGTGCGGGCGGCGGACGGCCCTCCGCCCGGTTCCCCGCGGTCCTTCGGGGCGCTTAGCGTTGCCGTATGTCCTACTTCGACGCCGCCTCCTCGGCACCCCTCCATCCCGTCGCGCGCCAGGCGCTGCTGGCCTCTCTCGACGAGGGGTGGGCCGATCCCGCACGGCTGTACCGGGAGGGGCGGCGGGCCCGGATGCTGCTGGACGCGGCGCGGGAGGCGGCTGCCGAGGCGGTGGGGTGCCGGCCCGACGAGCTGGTGTTCACCCCCTCCGGAACACGCGCCGTGCACGCCGGGATCGCGGGTGCTCTGGCCGGACGTCGACGCGCCGGGCGTCACCTGATCGTGTCAGCGGTCGAACACTCCTCGGTGCTCCATGCGGCGGAGCTGCACGAGAAGGACGGCGGTACGGCCACTCAGGTGGCGGTGGGCCGCGAGGGCGCGGTGCGGGCACGGGAGTACGCCGAGGCGTTGCGGCCCGACACCGCGCTGGCGTGTCTCCAGTCGGCCAACCACGAGGTGGGGACCGTGCAGCCGGTGGAGGAGGTGGCGTCGGCGTGCCGGGCGGCCGGGGTGCCGTTGCTGGTGGACGCGGCGCAGTCGCTGGCATGGGGTCCGGTGGCGGGCGGCTGGTCGCTGCTGACCGCCAGCGCCCACAAGTGGGGCGGACCGTCGGGAGTCGGGCTGCTGGCGGTACGCAAGGGAGTCCGGTTCGCGCCGCAAGGCCCCGCGGACGAACGGGAGTCGGGGCGGGCGGCCGGGTTCGAGAACATCCCGGCGGTCGTCGCCGCGGCGGCCTCGCTGCGGGCCGTGCGGGCCGAGGCCGCCCAGGAGGCCGCGCGGCTGCGGGAGCTGACGGAACGGATCCGGGCGCGGGTGCCGGAACTGCTCGGGGACGTCGAGGTGGTGGGCGATCCGGAGCGGCGGCTGCCGGGGATCGTCACCTTCTCCTGTCTCTATGTCGACGGGGAGACCCTGCTGCACGAGCTGGACCGCGCCGGTTTCTCCGTCTCGTCCGGATCGTCCTGTACGAGCAGCACGCTGACGCCGAGCCATGTGCTGAAGGCGATGGGCGTGCTGAGCGAGGGCAACGTGCGGGTGTCGCTGCCGCTCGGGGCGGCGGAGGAGGACGTCGACCGCTTTCTCACGGTGCTGCCGGGGGCGGTCGCGGCGGTCCGGGAGAAGCTCGGGGAGCCGACGCCCAGCACGGCCGTCCAGGGCGACGCGCTCGTCGTGGACGCGGTGGGCAAGCTCTGCCCGGTCCCGGTCATCGAGCTGGCCAAGGTCATCGGGGAGGTGCCGCTGGGCGGCACGGTCCGGGTGCTCGCGGACGACGAGGCGGCCCGGCTGGACATCCCGGCGTGGTGCGCGATGCGGGGCCAGGAGTACGTGGGTGAGGAGCCGGCGGACCGGGGCACGGCCTATGTGGTCCGCCGGCTCGCGTAGTCAGCTCAGGTGCGCGCGGACCTCGGCGGCGGCGTCATGGCCGTACGCCTTGGTGAAGCGGTCCATGAAGTGGGCGCGGCGCAGGGCGTACTCCTGGGTGCCGACGGTCTCGATGACGAGCGTGGCCAGCATGCAGCCGACCTGGGCGGCGCGCTCCAGGCCGACACCCCAGACCAGGCCGGACAGGAAACCGGCGCGGAAGGCGTCGCCGACGCCGGTGGGTTCGAGCTTGCGCTCCTCCTCGGGGCAGCCGACCTGGATCGGGTCCTCGCCGGCCCGCTCGATGCGCACGCCCCGGGCGCCGAGGGTGGTGACGCGGTGGCCGACCTTGCCGAGGATCTCCTCGTCGCTCCAGCCGGTCTTGGACTCGATGAGGCCCTTCTCGTACTCGTTCGAGAAGAGGTACGTCGCCCCGTCCAGCAGGATGCGGATCTCCTCGCCGTCCATGCGGGCGATCTGCTGGGAGAAGTCGGCGGCGAACGCGATGTAGCGGGAGCGGCACTCCTCGGTGTGGCGGAGCATCGCCTCCGGGTCGTCGGCGCCGATCAGCACCAGGTCGAGGCCGCCGACCCGGTCGGCCACGGTCTTCAGCTCGATCAGGCGGGCCTCGCTCATGGCGCCGGTGTAGAACGAGCCGATCTGGTTGTGGTCGGCGTCCGTGGTGCACACGAAGCGGGCGGTGTGCAGCGTCTCGGAGATGCGCACGGAGGCGGTGTCGACACCGTGCCGGTCCAGCCAGGCGCGGTACTCGTCGAAGTCGGCGCCGGCGGCTCCGACCAGGATCGGGCCGGTTCCGAGCTGGCCCATGCCGAAGGCGATGTTGGCGCCCACGCCACCTCGGCGGACATCGAGCTTGTCCACCAGGAACGACAGCGAGACCGTGTGCAGCTGGTCCGCGACGAACTGGTCGGCGAAGCGGCCGGGGAAGGTCATGAGGTGGTCGGTGGCGATGGAGCCGGTGACTGCGATGCGCACGGCGTGGAATCTCCCGAGTGGAGGGGGTTGACGATTCACGCTACCCGGTCGCGGTCGCGCCGTTGAAGCGGACGGCCCGATGGGCGCAAAGTACTGGCCGGAAGGGGGCTGGACAGGAGGCGTGCGCGACGCGGGGTCGATACGGGCAGCCCCGAAAGGGCGAAAACTACCCGATAGTAGATCTTTCTTCGCCTGCCCCGACGTGTCTACGGTGCCAGTATGACGAAACTCGACGCTCCGGTTCCCGCCCCCGTCGACCTCGAGGGTGACCTGGCCTCCCTGCGGGGCGACTGCGCCCGGATGGTCCCGCACTGGGCGGCTCCCGACCGGCACGCCGCCCGCCCGGTCCCGCCGTCGCTGATCCATGGTGTGACCGTGCCGCCGAGGTCGGCGCGTCTGCTGGACGCGATGTCCGACTACGGCGACTGAGCCGCCCCGCGCGGGAACCGCGCGCTCCCCCGCTGCGTCCCATCGCCGTCCCCCGTGGAGGGGATACGGGAGACGACCCGCCAGCGTGAGCTGCGCAGCCGAAGGAGCGATGCGGTGAACACCGAGCGACCCGACAACGACGACGACGTCGCGGGCGCGACCGGCGCCGCCGAGCCGGACGACGACGGGCGGGACGGCACGCGCCCCTCCCCGGATTCTTCGCGGGACACGCGGGGCACGCCCGGCTCGGAGGAGTCACAGGACCAGGAGGACGCCGGAGCCCGTGAGGGCGACGCCGTCGCGGACGACGCTCCGGGGGTGGACGCGGCGCGAGCTCCGGGGGCGGACGAGGCCAAGGCCCCGGAGCCGGACGCGGCACGAACCCCGGAAACGGACAAGGCCCAGGCCCAAGAGCCGGACACAGCGCGAACACCGGAGGCGGACGACATCCAGGCATCGGCGCCCGACGACGCGCAGGCCCCGGAGACGGATGACGTACCGGCAGCGGAAGCCGGTGACGAACCGGCAGCCGAGGCGGACGAGGAGGCACGGCCCCCGGGTCCGGACGACGTGAAGGCCACAGGTCCGGACGACGTGAAGGCCACGGGCCCGGACGACGGGAGCGCAACGGGTCCGGACGAGGTGAAGGCCACGGGTCAGGACCAGGTACGGGCTCCGGAGGCGGGTGGCGAACCGGCCGCGGAGGCGGACGACGTCCAGCCCCGGAAGCAGGGACCGAAGCCGGACGCCGTGACCGTCCCGGAGACGGACGACGTACAGCCCCAGGAACAGGGACCGAAGCCGGACGCCATGACCGTCCCGGAGGCGGACGGCGTCCGGGCCCTGGGACCGGACGCCGCAGGTCCGCCGGAGGGCTCTTCGGGGGACGCGGGCGGCGACGCGCGCCTCGTCCCCCGGCCCTCCCGGCGCCGCTCCCCCGCCGTCATCGCCTCCGTCGCCGTCGCCGTACTGCTCGCCGGGGGCGGCGGCGCCTACCTCGCGGCCTCGGCCGGTGGCGGCCCCGGCGGTGGTACGGGCGCCGGCGCCCAGGCGGAGAACGCCACCCCTCCGCCCCTGGCCCTCGACGGCTACTCCTCACCCGGCGCCCCGAACGGCGTCGCTCCCGGCGAACCCGACCCGAACGGCGTCACTTACAAGGCCGCCGGCGCCCTCCCGCAGGGGCCCGGCTCGGCGGCCGTCCACTGGCCGAGGGACGAGGTCACCGAGGCGGACGTGGTGCGGCTCGCGGACGCCCTCGGCCTCGACGGGCCGCCCGTCGCCGAGGGAGGGGCCTGGCGGATCGGCGGCGGTGACGGACAGGGCCCCGGCCTCCAGGTGAACCGGGAGGCACCCGGTACCTGGACCTTCCACCGCCACGCCCCTGGCACGGACAACTGCCGGAGCACCACGGTGTGCGCCGAGGCCCCCGCCACCGGTTCCGACACACCGGTGAGCGACAAGCCGGTGAGCGAGGACGCGGCGAAGAAGGCGGCCGCGCCGATCCTCAAGGCGGTCGGGCAGGGCTCCGCCAAGGTGGAGGCCGGCCTGGTCCTGGGTGCCCGGCGGGTGGTGAACGCCGACCCGGTGGTCGGCGGGATGCCGACGTACGGCTGGCCGACCGGCGTCACGGTCGGCGCCCAGGGCGACGTGGTGGCCGCCAACGGCCAGCTGACGGCTCCGGAGAAGGGGGCGGCGTACCCGGTCCTGAGCGCGGAGCGGACGCTGGCGCTGATGAACGGGGCGCAGGACATCTCCCCGCGGGCCGGTATCGGCGGCTGCGCGAGTCCCGTACCGCTGGAGGGTGAGCGGGCGGCCGCGCCCTGCGAGGAGGCGCCGGGCGCCCCGCCGCGGGAGCCGATCACCGTCGAGGACGCGGTGTTCGGGCTGGCCTCGCACTCGGTGGGCACCCGGCCCGCGCTGGTACCGGCCTGGCTGTTCGAGGTGCGGGCGCCGGGTGCCCGGGACAGCCACACGGTGACGTATCCGGCGATCGACCCGAGGTATCTCGGCGCGGCGGCGCCGGAGGGGCGGCCCAGCCCCCCGCCGTCCGAACCGGGTGACCGGCCGGGCACCAGGGACGTCCGGGTGGAGGGCTACACCGCCGAGGGCAGGGAGCTGACCGTGAGCTTCACCGGAGGGGTGTGCGCCGACTACACGGCGAAGGCGGTCGAGACGCCCGGCGAGGTGACGGTGACGGTGACCGAGAGGCCCTGGAAGGACAAGGTCTGCATCCTGATCGCGAAGGTGCAGCACCGGACCGTACAACTGGAGGAGCCGCTCGGCGACCGGAGGGTGGTCGGGACGGACGGCAGGGCCGTACCTCTGGAGAAGCCGGGGGCCCGGCTGCCCCGGTGACCCGGAACACGAAGGCGGCGGCCCCCCTCGCGGGGAGCCGCCGCCTTCACTTCCGCCGTGTGGCGCGACCGCTCAGTTGAAGGAGTCGCCGCAGGCGCAGGAACCCGTCGCGTTCGGGTTGTCGATCGTGAAGCCCTGCTTCTCGATGGTGTCCACGAAGTCGATGGTGGCGCCGCCCAGGTACGGGGCGCTCATGCGGTCGGTGACGACCTTGACCCCGCCGAAGTCCTTCTCGACGTCGCCGTCGAGCGAGCGCTCGTCGAAGAAGAGCTGGTAGCGCAGGCCGGAGCAGCCGCCGGGCTGGACGGCGACGCGCAGGGCGAGGTCGTCACGGCCTTCCTGGTCGAGCAGCGCCTTCACCTTGGACGCGGCGGCGTCGGTCACGCGGATGCCGTCGGTGACGGTGGTGGACTCGTCCGATACGGACATCTACATCTCTCCCGGGTTGTACGGAGACTGCTTGCCGACGGTTGCAACCGGCGGGGACGCGGATTCATTCCGGGCCGGGCCCGTGTTCTGTTCTCCTTGGCGCCCTCTTCATGCTCGCACATGCCGCGGCGGGCGCACAGCAGTCATGGACAGCGGGAGAACGCCATTCGACAGCGAGGCGCCAGGATTCACGTCACACCGACACTATGGCCGTCGTCAAACTGACGTGAAGCGGTTATGATAGATAGCGTCATTCCGACGAGAAGTCGGGGAAGATGTCCCGAATGTCCCGTCGGTCCGGCTTCCCGGACCGGCGAGCCGCAGAACAGAAAGGGTGTGTGTCGTGACCACCGCCCAGACCCAGGAGCTCGACGTACAGCCGACGCCCCTCGCCCTGCTGCTCCTCGGCCGTGAGGCCGACCCGAAGAGCGAGCGCGGCGTCGAGTGTCCCGGCGACCTTCCGTCGCCGTCCGACCCGGACCTGGTCGAGCGTGCCCGCGCGGCCAAGGAGAAGCTGGGCGACAAGGTCTTCGTGCTCGGCCACCACTACCAGCGCGACGAGGTCATCCAGTTCGCGGACGTCACGGGCGACTCCTTCAAGCTGGCCAGGGACGCGGCGGCGCGACCCGAGGCGGAGTACATCGTCTTCTGCGGCGTGCACTTCATGGCCGAGTCCGCGGACATCCTGACCGGCGACGACCAGAAGGTCGTACTGCCGGACCTGGCCGCCGGCTGCTCGATGGCCGACATGGCGACGGCCGAGCAGGTCGCCGAGTGCTGGGACGTGCTGACCGAGGCCGGGATCGCCGAGCAGGTCGTGCCCGTCTCCTACATGAACTCGTCCGCGGACATCAAGGCGTTCACCGGCAAGCACGGCGGCACCATCTGCACCTCCTCCAACGCCGAGCGGGCCCTGGACTGGGCGTTCGAGCAGGGCGAGAAGGTGCTCTTCCTGCCCGACCAGCACCTCGGCCGGAACACCGCCGTACGGGACATGGGCATGTCCCTCGACGACTGCGTCCTCTACAACCCGCACAAGCCGAACGGCGGTCTGACCGTCGACGAGCTGCGGGCCGCCAAGATGATCCTGTGGCGCGGCCACTGCTCGGTGCACGGCCGCTTCAGCCTCGACTCGGTCGAGGAGGTCCGCGCGCGCATCCCCGGAGTGAACGTGCTGGTCCACCCCGAGTGCAGGCACGAGGTGGTGTCGGCCGCGGACCACGTCGGCTCGACGGAGTACATCATCAAGACCCTGGAGGCCGCGCCGGCCGGCTCCAAGTGGGCCATCGGCACCGAGCTGAACCTGGTGCGCCGGCTGGCGAATCGTTTCGCGCCGGAGGGCAAGGAGATCGTCTTCCTGGACCGCACCGTGTGCTTCTGCTCGACCATGAACCGCATCGACCTCCCCCACCTGGTGTGGGCCCTGGAGTCGCTGGCCGAGGGCAAGCTGGTCAACCGGATCGAGGTCGACAAGGAGACCGAGGCGTTCGCGAAGCTGGCGCTGGAGCGGATGCTGGCGCTGCCGTAGCCTCCGGCACGTACCTCGCACAGGTGAAGGGGGCCGCACCTCTAGGGTGCGGCCCCCTTCGTCATGCCCTCAGGCGCCTCAGACCTGCGCCGGCTCCGGCTTCGGCTCCGCCGGGATCTCCGGCTTCACCAGCCGCTTGGCCGCCCGCTTCTTCGCCCGGCGCTCCTTGCGCAGCTCCAGCATCGCGTAGAGCGTCGGGACCAGCAGCAGGGTCAGCAGGGTGGAGCTGATCAGGCCGCCGATCACGACCACCGCCAGCGGCTGGGCGATGAAGCCGCCCTCACCGGTGATGCCCAGCGCCATCGGGAGCAGGGCGAAGATGGTCGCGAGCGCGGTCATGAGGATCGGGCGGAGCCGGTGGCGGCCACCCTCGACCACGGCCTCCACGACGCCGTACCCCTGCCTGCGGTACTGGTTGATGAGGTCGATCAGCACGATCGCGTTGGTCACCACGATGCCGATCAGCATCAGCATGCCGATCATCGCGGGGACGCCCATCGGGGTGCCCGTCACGAGCAGCAGACCGATCGCGCCCGTCGCGGCGAACGGGATGGAGACCAGCAGGATCAGCGGCTGGACCAGCGAGCGGAAGGTCGCGACCAGCAGCATGAAGACGATCGCGATGGCCGCCAGCATCGCCAGGCCCAGGTTCGCGAAGGCGTCGTCCTGGTCCTCGGAGACGCCGCCGATCTGGGCGGTGGCGCCCTCCGGGAGGTCCAGCTCGCCGAGCTTGCGCTGCAGCTCGGTGCTGACCGCGCCCGTGTTGTCACCGGTCGGCCTGGCGGTGACGGTCGCCGCGCGCTGACCGTCGATCCGGGTCATGGAGACCGGCCCGTCCACCTCCTTCACGGTCGCGATGTCACCCAGCTTCACCGGGCCGAGCGGCAGCCCGCGCAGCTCGGCGAGGGTGTCGGCCGGCTTCTCGGACGTGATGACGATGTCCCGCTCGGTGTCGCCCAGCGTCGCGCTGCCCGCCTTGGTGCCTCGCACCGCCTGGGCCACGGCCGCGCCCAGCGTCCGGTCGTCGAACCCGGCGGCCGCGGCCGAGGGCTTGGCGGTCACGGAGATGCGCGGCACGCTCTGCGCCAGGTCGCTGGTGACGTCCGTGACGTCGTCCAGGCCCGCGACCGTCTTGCGGACCTCCTCGGAGGCCTCGCGCAGCACGTCCGCGTCGGCCGCCTTGACGACCACGCTGAGGTCCTGGCTGCCGAAGCCGTCGCCGACGGAGACGGTGGTCGTGCCGATGCCGTCGAGCTTCCTCAGGCCCGCGTCGATGCGGTCCTGGACGTCCGCGGACGAGGCGGAGTCCTCGAGCATCACCGAGTACGAGGCCTGGTTGGAGTCGGTGCCGCCGCCGAAGGCGGCCATGAAGCCGGAGGAGCCGACCGTCACCTGGTAGTCCTTGACGCCCTCGGTGTCCGCGAGCAGCCGCTCGACCTTCTTGGTCTGGGCGTCGGTCGCGGCCAGGCTGGTGCCGGGCTTGAGCTCCTGCTTGACGGAGAGGACCGCCTGCTCGCCCGGGTCGAAGAAGTTGGTCTTGAGCAGCGGTGCCATGCCGAAGGTGCCGAGCAGGACCACGACCGCGATGGCCACGCTGGTCAGACGGCGCCGGGTGGCGAAGCGCAGGACGGGCACGTAGAAGCGCTGGAGCTTGCTGCGGGCCTCCTTCTCCTCGGCCAGGCGGCGCGCCTCCTCGGCGTCCCCGGGGGTGCCCTTGGGGGCGCGCAGGAACCAGTACGACAGGACCGGTACGACCGTCAGCGAGACCAGCAGCGAGGCCAGCAGGGCGGCCGTGACGGTGAGGGAGAACGCGCCGAACAGCTCGCCCACCATGCCGCCGACCAGACCGATCGGCAGGAACACGGCGACCGTGGTGAGCGTGGAGGACGTCACCGCGCCGGACACCTCGCGGACGGCGACCAGGATCGCCGACCGGCGCTCCTCGCCGTAGCCGAGGTGGCGCTTGATGTTCTCCAGCACCACGATCGAGTCGTCCACGACGCGGCCGATGGCGATGGTCAGGGCGCCCAGCGTCAGCATGTTCAGGGACAGGTCCCGCGTCCACAGCACGATCAGGGCCAGCACGACGGAGAGCGGGATGCTCACCGCGGTGACCAGGGTGGAGCGGATCGACGCCAGGAAGACCAGGATCACCAGGACCGCGAAGACCAGGCCGAGCGCGCCCTCGGTGGTGAGTCCCTCGATGGACTTGGACACCGCAGGGCCCTGGTCGCTGACCACGGTGACGGTGGCGCCGGAGCCGAGGTCCGCGCGCATCGCGGGCAGCTTGTCCTCGACCGCCTCGGAGATGGCGACCGCGCTGCCGTCGTGGTCCATCGTGACGGCGACGGCGAGGCTCGGCTTCCCGTTGGTGCGCGTGAGGGAGTCCGCCTTGGCCGGCCGCTCGCTCACCTCGGCGACGTCACCGAGGCGTACGGGCTTCTTGACGCCCTCCCCGGTGATCCTCAGGTCCTCGATCTGCTCCAGCGAGGTGAAGGGGCCGCCGACCTGCACGGTGCGGTTGCCGCCGTCCTCGTCGAAGGAGCCGGCCGGGACGGTGGCTCCGCCCGCCTGGAGGGCCGGGACCAGGCTCTGGAGGGTCAGTCCGGCCCGGGCCAGGTCGCCGTCGTCGGGGGTGACGGAGACCTGGACGTCGCGCACGCCGTCGACCGTGACCTGGCCGACGCCGTCGATGCCCTCCAGGGCCGGTACGACGGTCCGGTCCAGCCGGCCGGCCAGCGCCTGCTGGTCCTCGTCGGAGGTGACGGCGAGCACGACCGTCGGGATGTCGTCGGTCGATCCGGCGATGACCTGCGGGTCGACGTCGTCCGGAAGCTGGACGCGGGCGCGGTTGACGGCCTGCTGGACGTCGGCGACGAGCTGGGCGGTGTTGTTGCCGTAGTCGAAGGACGCCATGATCACGGCGTTGCCCTCGCTCGCCGTGGAGGTGACGCCGGTGATGCCGTCGACGGCTTCGAGGTTGTCCTCGAGCGGCTCGACGACCTGCTTCTCGACCACGTCCGGGGACGCGCCCTGGTACGGGGCGAGGACCGACACCACCGGCAGTTCGATGGTGGGCAGCAGTTGCTGCTTGAGCTGGGGTATCGCGATCGCCCCGAAGGCGAGCGCGATGATCGACATCAGCCCTATCAGGGCCCGTTGGGCGAGGCTGAATCTCGACAGCCAGGACATGGGTCAGCGTCTCTCTTCTGTGGCCTGAGGCGAAAGCTCCGGGCACACGTCAGCGCCCGTACCTACACCCTGAGCCATCGCCGGACGGTGATCCGTCGCCGCTGGGACCATTTCTTACGCGGTGCCTACTCCCGCCGCAGTACGGCGGACCGGGGTCAGTCCACCCTCGGACGTACCAGCCCGGACTCGTACGCGATCACCACGAGCTGTGCCCGGTCGCGGGCGCCGAGCTTGGCCATGGCCCGGTTGACGTGCGTCTTCACCGTCAGCGGGCTGACCTCCAGGCGCTCGGCGATCTCGTCGTTGGAGTGTCCGCCCGCGACCTGGACCAGCACCTCGCGCTCGCGCACGGTCAGCGCGTCGAGGCGCTCGGCACGGGCCGGGTCGCGCTCGCCGTCGTGGCCGTCGCCGCCCTGGGCGAGGAAGCGGGAGATCAGGCCCTTGGTGGCGGCCGGGGAGAGCAGCGCCTCGCCGCCCGCCGCGACCCGGATGGCGGTGAGCAGTTCCTCGGGCTCGGAGCCCTTGCCGAGGAAGCCGGAGGCGCCCGCGCGCAGCGACCGCACGACGTAGTCGTCGACCTCGAAGGTGGTCAGGATGACGATCCGGACATGGGCCAGGCCGGGGTCGGAGCTGATCAGCCGGGTGGCGGCGAGGCCGTCGGTGCCCGGCATCCGGATGTCCATCAGCACGACGTCGGCGTGCCGCTCCTTCGCCAGCCGTACCGCCTCCGCCCCGTCGGACGCCTCGCCGACCACCTCCATGTCCGGCTCGGAGTCGACGAGCACGCGGAAGGCGCTGCGCAGCAGTGCCTGGTCGTCGGCGAGCAGGACACGAATCGTCATACGGGGTCCTTCGCTGAGGCGGCGCGGGTCTTGACCGGCAGGATCGCATGCACACGGAAACCGCCGCCGTAGCGGGGACCGGTGGTGAGGGTGCCGCGCAGGGCGGTGACCCGCTCGCGCATGCCGAGCAGTCCGTGGCCGCCCCCGGAGACGGGGCCGTCGTCGTCGCCGGAGCCGTCGTCGAGGACCGTGATCTCGACGTTCTGGCCCACCCGCACGACGCTGACCTCGGCCCTGGCGGCCGTACCGGCGTGCTTCTGGACGTTGGTCAGCGCCTCCTGGATGACCCGGTAGGCGGCCAGGTCGACGGCGGCGGGCAGGCTGGTGCCGTGGTCGGTGCGGGCGACCTCCACGTGCAGGCCGGCGCTGCGGAAGGTGCCGACGAGCTCTTCGAGGCGGTCCAGGCCGGGGGCGGGTTCGGTGGGGGCCTCGGGGTCGTCGGACTGGCGGAGCAGACCGACCGTGGCGCGCAGCTCGTTGAGCGCCGAACGGCTGGCCTCCCGTACGTGCCCCAGAGCCTCCTTGGCCTGGTCGGGGCGCTTGTCCATGACGTGCGCGGCGACCCCGGCCTGCACGTTGACCAGGGCGATGTGGTGGGCGACCACGTCATGCAGGTCGCGGGCGATACGCAGCCGTTCCTCGGCGACCCGGCGGCGGGCCTCCTCCTCGCGGGTGCGCTCCGCCTTCTCGGCCCGCTCGCGGATGGCCTGCACGAAGTCCCGGCGGCTGCGGACCGCGTCGCCCCCGGCCGCGGCCATGCCGGTCCAGGCGAAGACGGCGAGGTTCTCCTGCGCGTACCAGGGCAGCGGGCCGGCGAGCATGGCGGCACCGGTCAGCAGGGTCATGGTGAGCAGGCCGACGCGCCAGGTGGTGGAGCGGTCGGTGGTGGCGGCGACGGTGTACAGGGCGACCACCGCGGCCATGGCGACCGGTGCGCGGGGGTCGCCATGGACGAACTCGACGACCGAGAAACCGCCGGTCAGGGCGAGGACCCGCAGCGGGGAGCGACGGCGCAGCACCAGTGCGCCGGCGGCGAGCACCATCAGGAGGAGGCTGAGGGGGTCCGGGGTGCGCAGCACCCAGTCCACGCCGTGCTTGTCGCGCGGGTCCACGAAGGACCCGGCCACCATGCAGGCCAGTACGCCGGCCGCCAGCGCCGCGTCCAGCGCCGCGGGGTGCGCCGTCAGACGCCGCCGGGCGCTTTCCAGGGTGCTCACGCCCGTCAACGGTACGGGTAGGGCGCGGGGCGCGGAACGGGGGCCGCCCGCGCTCGTGCCGTTCGGCCCGCTCCGTTCGTCAGCCGCCGGGGATGAGGCCGTCGTCGCTGAGCAGTTCGCGGACCTCCTCCAGGGTCGCGTCGGAGGAGGGGAGGATCAGCTCCGAGGGTTCGAGGGAGTCGTCCGGCAGCGGCTCGCCCAGCTCGCGGACCTTGCCCAGGAGGGCCTGGAGGGTGCGGCGGAAGCCGGGGCCGTCGCCGTTCTCCATCTCCGCCAGGAGTTCGTCGTCCAGCTTGTTCAGCTCGGTGAGGTGGCTGTCGGCCAGCCTCACCTGCCCCTCCCCCATGATCCGTACGATCATGTCGCCCTCCGGTGGGTGGCTACTGCTTGTCGAAGCGCGGGGTGTCCTGCGGCTGCTGCTGCGACGGGGTCTGGTCCTTGCCGCCCTCGATGGCCTGCTGTCCCCCGCCGGTGCCTCCCGCCAGCTCCGCCTTCATGCGCTGCAGTTCGAGCTCCACGTCCGTGCCACCGGAGAGGCGGTCCAGCTCGGCCTGGATGTCGTCCTTGGCCATGCCCGTGGGGTCGTCGAGGGCGCCGGAGGCGAGCAGTTCGTCGATCGCGCCGGCCCGGGCCTGGAGCTGGGCGGTCTTGTCCTCGGCCCGCTGGATGGCCAGCCCGACGTCGCCCATCTCCTCGGAGATGCCGGTGAAGGCCTCGCCGATGCGGGTCTGGGCCTGGGCCGCGGTGTACGTGGCCTTGATCGTCTCCTTCTTGGTGCGGAAGGCGTCGACCTTGGCCTGGAGGCGCTGGGCGGCCAGGGTGAGCTTCTCCTCCTCGCCCTGGAGCGTCGCGTGCTGCGTCTCGAGGTCCGTGACCTGCTGCTGGAGCGCGGCCCGGCGGGAGAGCGCCTCACGGGCGAGGTCCTCGCGGCCCAGCGCCAGCGCCTTGCGGCCCTGGTCCTCCAGCTTGGTGGACTGGTTCTGCAGCTGGTTGAGCTGGAGTTCCAGGCGCTTGCGCGAGGTGGCCACGTCCGCGACACCGCGGCGGACCTTCTGGAGCAGCTCCAGCTGCTTCTGGTACGAGTAGTCGAGGGTCTCGCGCGGGTCCTCGGCCCGGTCAAGGGCCTTGTTCGCCTTCGCGCGGAAGATCATCCCCATACGCTTCATGACACCGCTCATGGGCTTCGCGCGCCCCCTTCTGACGGACTCCGGCTCCAGCTCCTGCGACAGAACCCACAGTACGGGCCCTGCATCCATTACCGCACTGTTCGGGGACGGATGCGCTCATCCCCAAGGACGACTGAGTGCGCTCCCGCTCCGGCCCAGGGAGTAGGTGATCCCGGGGTATGTCCCGAGGGGTCCGGGAGGATCCGAGAGCGTACACATCGTCCCGTCTGTCCCCTTACAGACGACTGGTGTTGCGGGATCGTTCCCCGCGGGACTGGGGTCCATGCCCCTCGACCCCTTACCCTTGGGTTTTGTGTTCCGTAGCCGTGCCAAAGACGAGAAGGCCGCCACCGCCGCGCAGGCCCAGGTGACCGACTCCCCGCAGACCCGTGACCCGCAGGCCCCGAAGGGCCGTCCGACACCCAAGCGCAGCGAGGCGCAGTCCCAGCGCCGCAGCGTCGCCAACACGTCGATGACGCGCAAGGATGCCGCCAGGCGGCAGCGCGAGGAGCGCCGCGCCACCATGGAGCGGCAGCGCCAGGCGCTGGCAGGCGGTGACGAGCGGTTCCTGCCGGCGCGCGACAAGGGCCCGGTGCGCCGGTTCGCCCGTGACTTCGTGGACTCGCGATTCAACATCGCGGAGTACTTCCTGCCGATGGCCGTGGTCATCCTGGTGCTGAGCATGGTGCGGGTGTCCTCGCTGCAGAACATCGCGCTGCTGCTGTGGCTGGTCGTGATCGTGCTGATCGTCCTGGACTCCGTGCTCACCGGGTACCGGCTGAAGAAGCGGCTCGCGGAGCGCTTCCCCGACGAGAACAAGCGGGGCGCCGTCGCCTACGCCCTGATGCGCTCCCTCCAGATGCGCCGCCTCAGGCTGCCCAAGCCGCAGGTCAAGCGCGGAGAGCGGCCCTGAGCGCGACGCCTTTGCCCGCGGACGCGGCGAAGGCCTGGCTGAACGGACTGGGCGCGCTGCGTGACGTCGTACGGCAGGAGATGGTGGCCCGGCAGCTCGACGAGCAGATAGCCGGGCGCTTCCCCGTCGGACAGCGGCTGCGGGTGCTCGACGTGGGGATGGGCCAGGGCACGCAGGCACTGCGGCTGGCCCGTGCCGGACACCAGGTGACCGGCATAGAGAAGGACGCCACCATGCTCGCCGCGGCGCGCTCCGCGCTCGACGCCGAGCCGGAGGGGATACGCGAGCGGGTGCGGCTCGTCGAGGGGGACGGCCGGGACACCGGGGTCCACTTCCTGCCCGGCGGTTTCGACCTCGTGCTCTGCCACGGCGTCCTCATGTACGTCGACGATCCCGATCCGCTGCTCGCGGGGCTGGCGCGGATGCTGGCGCCTGGCGGGCTGCTGTCGCTGCTGGTGCGCAACGGGGACGCGCTGGCACTGCGGCCGGGGCTGTCCGGCGACTGGGGAACCGCCCTGACCGCCTTCGACACCACCGCGTACCGCAACCGGCTGGGCCTCGACGTCCGCGCCGACCGGCTGGGCACGCTGACGGCCACGCTCGCCGGGATCGGGGCTCCGCTGCACGCCTGGTACGGCGTGCGGGTCTTCACCGACACCGCGGCCGACGAGGCGCAGCCACCGGCCGACGTGGAGACGCTGCTGACGGTGGAGGAACGGGCCGGCCGCACGGACCCGTACCGGGGGGTCGCGGCGCTGCTGCATCTGTGCGGCGTGCGCGGCTGATCCCGTTCGGGCGTACAGCGCGGGACCCGGCAGGCCGGGAAAGCCAGACTCGGGGGCATGGAAGCTCGCCCTGTCCGGGTGGCGCGCCGCGTCGTGGGCCCCTTGTGCTGCCTCCTCCTCGTTCCCGGCTGCACCGTGGGCAAAGCGGCGCCGGAGGCGGGGCGGACGACCGCGCGGGCCCTGGCACCGAGGGCGGCGAACGAGCTGCAGAGCGACTACCAGAGGGTGATCAAGGAGGTCCTGCCGTCGGTCGTGCAGATCCAGGGCCCCGGCGAGCTGGGTTCCGGGGTGGTCTTCGACGACAAGGGCCACGTCGTCACCAACGCGCATGTCGTCGGTGGGCAGCGGACGTTCCGGGTGACGACCGCCAACAGCGAGGACCAGCTCGCGGCGCGGCTCGTCTCCTCGTACCCCGAGCAGGACCTTGCCGTGGTGAGGCTGGACCGGCCTCCCCGGGGGCTGCGCCCGGCGGCGTTCGCGGACTCGGCGAAGGTCGAGGTCGGGCAGATCGTGCTGGCCATGGGGTCACCGCTCGGGCTGTCGTCCAGCGTGACCCAGGGGATCGTCTCCGCGACCGGACGGACCGTCACGGGGCCCGCTGAGGGCGGCGTCCCGGGCGCGACGATCGCCGACATGGTGCAGACGTCGGCGGCCATCAACCCGGGCAACAGCGGGGGCGCCCTGGTGAACCTCGACGGGGAGGTGATCGGCATCCCGTCGCTGTCCGCGACCGACCCGGGCCTCGGGGAGGGCGCGGCGCCCGGCATCGGGTTCGCGATCCCGGCGTCGACGGTGCGGTCGATCGCCGGTCAGATCGTCCGGGACGGCCGGGTGACGGACTCGGGCCGGGCGGCGCTCGGCATCACGGGCCGTACCGTCGTCGACGAGGACTACCGGCCGGCCGGGGTGGCCGTCGTCGAGGTGCACCCGGGTGAGGCGGCGGCCGAGGCCGGCATCCGGCCCGGGGACGTCATCACCGCGGTGGGTGACACGGACGTCACCGGCCTCACCTCGCTCGCCGAGGCGCTCGCCACGCGGCGGCCCGGCGGGCGGACGACGGTGACCTTCACCCGCGACGGCCGCGAGCGGACGGTCGACGTGACCCTGGGCGAGCAGTGAGGGGCGGTGAGAAGGGCGGCCGGCCGGCCGCCCCGCCCCGTCAGTCCTGGTCCGCGTGCAGGCTCATCGGCCCGTAGATCTCGGTGGTGTCCTCGGACAGCCTCACCTGGTCCGCGCCCCCGGCCAGCAGGTCCTTCCAGTGCTCCCCGAGCCAGGACTCCGCGTCGCCCTGTGTGGTGAACTCCTCGGGCTGCACCGCGGGCTGGACCTCCGTCCCGTCGGCCTTCTCGAACCGCCACGTCCATGCCGCCATGTAGGCCTCCCAGCTGTCGGCACCTGCAGAGCCGGGCCGGATCTCGGTCCGGCACCGGGCCCTGAGCCTATGCGTTCCACCGGGTGAGTGGTCATCAGACCGCGGGTGATCGGTCACATCGGGGCCGCGGGAGCCGTTCGCGCCCGCGCGGCGGAACCGCCCGTCGGCGCACCCCCCGGCCTCGACCGCCCTCCGGCCGCGTCCGACGGGCCCTCCCGGGCGCGCATGACGGGCGGCGACCGGCGAAAATCGGATCGTGGAACTGACTCTGCTCGGCACCGGCGCCCCCGCGGGGCTTCCCCGCACCGACTGTCCCTGTGCGGCGTGCGCGACCGCGCTCGGTGCCGACGCGCGGGCGGCGACCGCCGTGCTCGTGGACGGGGCGCTGCTGCTCGACCTGACGCCCGGCGCGGCCTTCGCGGCGGCGCGGGCGGGACGGTCGCTCACGGGGGTGCGGCAGGTGCTGCTGTCACACCCGCACAACGGACCGCCGGTGGAGGTGCCGGCCGGGCTGCCGCAGCCGGGGCGGGTGCCGGACGGGCGGGAGTTGGCGTTGCTGACGGGTCATCGGGTGCGGGCGCTGGCGATGGACTCCCCGGGGACGGGGTACTCCGTGACCGGGCCCGACGGGAAGCGGCTGCTGTATCTGCCGCCGGGCTGCGCGCCGGCCGGCCTGGAGGAGGGGACCACGACGGCGGAGCCCTACGACATGGTGCTCCTCGACGTCGTGGGGCGGCCGGACGCGCTGGCCCGGCTGCGGGCGGTGGGGGCGGTCGGGCCGACGACGGACGTCGTCGCCGTGCATCTGGACCACGACGTGCCGCCCGGGCCCGAGGTGCGGCGGCGGCTCGCCGCGGCGGGGGCGCGGGCCGTGCGGGACGGGACGAGCCTGGCGGTCGGCGCGTACGAGAACGTGCCGGACGTGCCGCGCCGGACGCTGGCGCTGGGCGGGGCGCGCTCGGGCAAGTCGGTGGAGGCGGAGCGGCGGCTGGAGGCGTTCCCCGACGTGCTCTACGTGGCGACGGGCGGGACCCGGGGCGGGGACGGCGAGTGGGCCGAGCGGGTGGCCGCGCACCGGGAGCGCAGGCCGGGGTCGTGGCGGACGGTGGAGACCTGCGACCTGGTGCCGCTCCTCGCGCAGGAGGGGCCGCCGCTGCTGATCGACTGCCTGTCGCTGTGGCTGACGGACGCGATGGACGCCGTGGGCGCGTGGGACGACGCGGAGTGGGCCGACGGCGGCGAGAAGGCGCTGCGCGAACGCGTGCACGCGCTGACGGACGCGGTGCGGGGCACCGGCCGGGTGATGGTCGCCGTGTCCAACGAGGTGGGCTCGGGCATCGTCCCGGCCACCGCGTCCGGGCGACGCTACCGGGACGAACTCGGCCGTCTGAACGCGGCGTTCGCGTCCGAGTGCGAGCAGGTGCTGCTGGTGGTGGCGGGTCAGGCCGTGGTGCTGCGCGGCTGACGGCAGGGCGCGGGCGCACCCGGCCGCCGCCCTGGGACCGTCCGGCGCGCCGAGACCTGCCCCATCCGTCCACGACCTCCGCGGACAGAGCACCTAGGGCTGGGGGTTCTTGCGGGCGATCACCCGGTAGGCGTTGGAGAAGCCGCCGCGGCGTGCCAGGGGCGACAGGGCGTGGTCCAGGGCCACGGCTGTCAGGCGTACGGGGGCGGTCGCCGCGGTGAGGACCGTGCGCGCGGTGTGCTGGAGGACCGTGGGCGGGGCGGCGCGCCAAGGGGTGTCGGGGGACGGGAGGGTCCGGGCCAGGGCCCGGGTCACCGCGGTGGCGAGGTCTCCCGGGAGATGCGCGGCCGCCTCGTCGGTGGTGAGGATCGTGCAGTTGCCGTCCTCCAGGGCCTTGTGGACGTTGGCCGGGGGAAGCAGATGGAGCTGGTGGGGCTGAGCGTGGGCGGGCCACCACTTGCCCAGCAGCGCGGCGAGGGCGCTGTGCGGGTTCGCCAGTTCGAGGACCAGGTGTCCGCCGGGTCGCAGGGCCGCGATCGCCGCCTTGAGTTCCTCACGGGGCGACGGCGCCCGTTCCAGCTGGTGGAAGACGCTCACCACGTCGTAGCGGGAGCGCAGCCGGCCGAGCAGGCCGGGGGTGGTGAGGTGACCGGCGTAGGCCTCCTCCACGCGTTCCGTCGCGCGGGCGCGCAGCACCCGGGGCGTGGGGTCCGTGCCGTCGAAGGAGGTGTACGGGAGCAACTCCCGGGCGGCGGCCGGGAAGTCGCCGTCGCCCGTCCCGACGTCCAGCCAGCTCTCCGGCTCCGCTTGCGCGAGGTGCAGCACCGCACGGACCCGCGCGCGGTCGCGGCGGCAAACGGGTGGGCGCTCGAACCCGTCCCGGTCACGGTGGTAGAAGGCCATGCCCTCGGGCGTGAGGCCCGGGTTCTGGAAGACATGGGCGCACTCCTCGCACTCCTCGACGGTGAAGGTGCCGGGCTTGCCCTGGATCACATCGGGTGCCGTGAGGCGGACGCGCAGGCGCTGCCCGCCGCACCAGGGGCAGCTCTCACGGCGCGGCGCGTGGAAGCGCTCGGTGCCCTGGGCGAGTTCGGCGAGGTATTTGGTGCGGCGCAGGTCGATCGCCAGCGGGACGGAGGGGGCGGACGGCGACATGGGCGGCTCCCGGGGCGCGACGGACAGAGCGGGGAGGGACGTATGACAATCCGCTGCAAAACGGAACGTAGGGGATACCGATCTTGGGTGCAACGATGTGGCGTGTTCGTGGTCGCCATGTGGCGCCGTCCCGTTCGACCGGGGCCGGTACTGTTCGGCGAATGAGCTCGCTGAATCTCGACGACTTCACCGATCTGATCGAGCGCCCCGACGGCGGGGTGCGCCGCGACGCGGAGGCGCGCCGGGAGCGTCAGATCGTGCCCCCCGGTTCGCTGGGACGCCTCGACGACCTGGGTGAATGGCTGGCGGCGGCGCAGGGTGCCGTACCGGTGCGGCCGGTCGTGCGGCCGCGGGTGGTGCTGTTCGCCGGTGACCACGGTGTCGCGGAGCTGGGGGTGTCGGCGCGGCCCGCGGGCAGCGCCGTGGAACTGGTGCGCGACGTACTGGAGGGCGGGCGGCCGGTGTCGGTGCTCGCCCGGCGGCTCGATGTGCCGGTGCGGGTCGTGGACATGGCGCTGGACTGCGATCCGGGGGCCCTGCCCGAGGACGTCGTCAGGCACCGGGTGCGGCGCGGGAGCGGGCGGATCGACATCGAGGACGCGCTGACGGCCGGGGAGGCCGAGGCGGCGTTCCGGGCCGGGGTCGCGGTCGCCGACGAGGAGGCCGACTCCGGTACGGATCTGGTGGTGCTCGGTGATGTCAGCGTGGGCGGCACCACGGTGGCCGCGGTACTGGTCGCCGCGTTGTGCGGGACCGACGCGTCCGTGGTGACCGGGCGCGGCGGGGTCGCGATCGACGACCTGGTGTGGATGCGCAAGTGCGCGGCGATCCGGGACGCGTTGCGGCGGGCGCGGCCGGTGCTCGGGGACCAGTTGCAGTTGCTGGCGGCGGTCGGCGGGGCCGACGTCGCCGCGATGACGGGGTTCCTGCTCCAGTGCGCCGTGCGCAAGACGCCGGTGATCCTGGACGGAGTGGTGGCCGCGGCCTGCGCGCTGGTGGCCCAGCGGGTCGCGTTCCGGGCGCCGGACTGGTGGCTGGCCGCGCACGACAGCGGGGAGCCGGGGCAGGCCAAGGCGCTGGACCGGATGGCGCTGGAGCCGCTGCTCGACCACGGGGTGTCGGTCGGCGAGGGGACCGGCGGGCTGCTGGCGCTGCCCCTGGTGCAGGCCGCGGCGGCGCTGGCGGCGGAGCTGCCCGAGAAGCCCGACGGGAAGCGGACGGCCGAGGAGACCGAGGAACCGGAAGCGGCCGTCTAGGGGACGCGCGGAACCGGAAGCGGCCGACCAGGGGACCCGAGACACCGGAAGCGGCCGACCAGGAGACGCCAGGAACCGGAAGCGGCCGACCAGGGAACGCGAGAAGCCGGAAGCGGCCGACCAGGGAACGCCAGGAACCGGAAGCCGCCGACCAGGGAACGCCAGGAACCCGAAGCAGCCGACCCGAGAACGCCAGGAACCCGAAGCAGCCGACCCAGTCGACGCGCAGGTTCGTGTACAACTCGTCGACCGCGGCCCGCGAACCCGAAGCGGCCGTCCCGGGGACGCGAGGAAGGCGCGGCGGCGGCGCGGGGACGGCGCTGATCAGCGGCTCTCCAGGGCCCGCGCGCGCTCCGGGTCGGGGGTGCCGCCGAGCCAGTCCTGGAACCTGCGGGTGGGGCCCAGCCAGCGGCGGTCGTGGTGGTAGGCGCGCAGCCGTGACCTGGCCCGGGCGCGGGGGCGGTTGCGGTAGAGGCGTCTCGCCCAGGGCGAGCCGGGCCGGGCCAGCCGGATCGCGCCGAACAGGGCGAGGAACGGCACGATGACGCCGAGGATGGCCACCCGTGTCTTGCCCTTGGCGAGGGCGACGAGCGAGAAGAGGAAGTTGCCGGTCACCGTGGAGATGACCGAGCCCCGGTCCTGCAGTTCGTCCCGGTCGAGGTCGTTGACCCCGAACGGCGCGAACCCGGCCACCCACAGGCCGACCAGGGCGGCGGTGATCACGACCGCCTCGACGCTCTGGCGGCCCTCCTCGGTCCAGTACACGTCCGCCAGATGCAGGATCAGCGCGAACTCGTCCAGCACCAGACCCGCGCCGATCCCGAAGACCACGGCCGACAGATAGGACCCGAAGCCGTGTCCTCCTCCGGCCACCGCGCCGAAGCCGCCGACGAGGGTGAGGACGACGCCGGGCACCACGTGGTGGACGTGGACGCCGCCCGCGCTGACGTCACGGAAGGGACCCCGGCCCGCCCTGATCATGCGGGTGACCAGCCGGGTGATCAGGAAGGTCAGCACGAACGCGGTGAGGGCGAGCAGGAGGGGGAGCTTGCCGGGCTCGACGATGTTGCGGTCCCACCAGTTGCCCATGTGTCCCAGTCTGCCCAGGATCTCCCGGAGGTGCCGCGCGAGCAGTCGCGTAACCTGCCCGGATGCCCCAGCTCCCGCCGTCGCACGGTCTCCGTTTCGCCTTCGGCACCCTCACCGTCCTGCCGGTACGCGTGACGCGCTGGGACCGCGAGGCCGCCCGCGGCGGGATGCTCTGCGCGCCGCTCGCCGGACTCCTCGTCGGCCTGTGCGCGGCCGGTGCCGGTCTGGTGTCGCTGTTCCTCGGCGCGAGTCCGCTGCTCGCCGGCGTCGCGAGCACCGCCGTGCCCGCCGTGCTCACCCGGGGACTGCATCTCGACGGACTGGCCGACACGGCGGACGGGCTGGGCAGCGGCAAGCCGGCCGAGGACGCGCTGCGCATCATGAAGCAGTCCGACATCGGGCCGTTCGGGGTGCTCACCCTGGTCTTCGTCCTGCTGGCCCAGGTGGCCGCGCTGGCGCAGCTCTACGCCGGCTCCTGGGCCGGGGGCGCGCTCGCCGCGGTCGTCGCGGGAGGCGCCGCCCGGCTGGCGCTGACGCTGGCCGCCCGCACCGGGACACCGCCCGCCCGTCCGGAGGGGCTGGGCGCGGCCGTCGCCGGAGTCGTCCCGGTGCGCGGCGCGCTGGGCGCCGCCCTCGCGGTGATCGCGGTCGCGGCGGCGGGCGGGGCGCTCCTCGGGCCGTACGGCGTCCTGCGCGCCGCCCTCGCGGTGGTCGTCTCCGCCGCCGTCGCCGAGGTGCTGCTGCGGCACTGCGTGCGCCGGTTCGGCGGGGTCACCGGCGACGTCTTCGGCGCCCTCGCGGAGACGGCGGCCACGACGGCGCTGCTGGTGTTCGTCCTGGGGTGAGGTCCCTCGGCGGATCGCCCGCCCGGGTGCCTCAGCAGGTCTCGCGCCAGACCCCCAGTTCGTACTTCTTCAGCAGCGAGCTCAGCCCCAGGCGGCGGGACTCGGCGCAGAAGCGGGCGGTGGGGAGTTCGTACTCGGCGTGGAAGACCGCCTTGCCCGCCTCGATGAAGGGGGTGAGGGCCTCGCATTCGCCGTACTGGGCGCACTGTTCGTTGACCGCGAAGTCGAAGTCGCCGACCAGTTCGGGGATCTGGCCGAGGTCGTTCTTCAGGCCGACCGCCATGCCGCGTTCGTGGGCCAGACGGGCGATCAGGCGGTTGTAGCGGAGCTGGTCGGCGGCCGTGAGGGGGAATCCGGACGCGTTCTCGTAGCCGTCCATGTTGTCGGGTTCGACGGCGTCGAAGCCCTTGTCGCGGCACATGTCGAGGCGGGCGGCCATCAGCGGCTGAAGGACGTCGGTCCGGCGGATGTCGAGCCAGCGTTCGCCCTCCCAGCCGTTGCCCTTGCCGAGGACCGACTCCGGGAACTCACCGGCGTCCGGCCGCCAGTCCTCCCAGGCGCCGGTGGAGAGGTAGCAGATGACCTTGCGGCCCTTGTCGTGCAGCGCGGCGACGGTGTCCGCGGAGTTGTCGAAGCCGTCGATGTCGTAGACGGGGGCGTCGACGGAGGTGTCCACGCGGTCGCGCAACTGCCACTGCCAGTCGGTACCGGGCCGCGGCTGCCATCTCTCCCGCGGCGGCGCCGGGTCGGAGGCGCAGCCCGCGAGCAGGAAGAGCAGGGCGACGAGGAGGATCGGGCGTCTCACCGGAAGGGCTCCAGGGTGTGGGGCAACGTACCCCAGGGATGGTCTCCCGTCCCCGGGACCGCGCAGTGCAGGGCCGCTCCCCTCGCCCGGGCCAGCGCCGCCGTGTCGGCGCCGTCCGGGACTCCGTACACCAGATGGCACAGGTGCGCGCCCGCCCCGCGCCAGGGGACCGGCGTCATGTCGCGGTACGTCGCCCAGTCGCCCTCGAAGGTCACGAGGACGTCGGCGATACCGGCGTAGGAGGGGTGCGGCGGGGTGCCGTGGTTGAGGACGAGGGTGCCGCAGCCGGCGCTCCGGGCGTCGCCGGCCAGCCGCCGGTAGAGCCCGAGCAGCTCCGGTCGCGACGCGACCTGGTCGAGGAAGGCGCCGTCCGCCCCGTACCAGTCGCGGTACCGGGTCAGGTCCCGGACGGCGTCGGCGTGCGGGCGGTCGCCGTAGGCGGTGTCGGTGTAGCCGAGCACCCGGACGCCGGCCTCGCGGAGCCGCGCCGCGAGCCGGGCGAAGCCCTCGTCGCGGCGGTCGCCGGGACCGCTGGCCGGGTTGAGGACGACGCCGTGCAGGAAGGGCGCGGCGGCGACGATCGCGTCCCATTCGGCGGGGCGGACGGCCGGGTGCTCGTAGTAGGGGACCAGGAGGCTGCTCATCGGTGGGCGGTCGCCCTTCCCAGCAAGGTGCAGACCAGCGCCGCCTGGGCCACGGCGACGCAGCCGTAGACCGCCAGGGCGACCAGGTGCGGTGGGCCGGCGCCGGTGACGAGGGCGAGCGTCTGCGCGAGGGCGGCCGTGCCGCAGACCGCCGCCGCGCCGAGCACCGCGCCGAACGACTGCAGCAGCAGGCCCGTCCACAGCACCACGCCGAGCAGCAGCAGCCCGGCCATGCGGACGCCGTCGGGGGACGGGGTCCGCGGCCACAGCGCCGCCGCGGTCAGGGCGAGGGCGAGCAGGACGGCGAGGTAGCCGGCGAGGCACCGCAGGACCGTGCGGGCGGTGACCCGCCGGAAGGCGCGGGACGTCCCGGTGGAGCGCAGCCCGGTGAGACTGCCGCTGCGGAAGCGGTGCAGCAGCCATTCGGCGGGGCCCATGCTCAGCGTGAGCGCCACGGCGGCCGGTGCGGCGAGCGCGCTCGGCCCCTGCCCGGCGAGGACGTCGCCGAGGGCGGTGTGGAGCACCAGGACGCCGCCGGCCACACCGAACAGGGCGTACGGGAGGGACGCCGACAGGCGTAGGCCGCTCGCGCGGCGTACCGGCAGTTCCCTCAGCCCGGCCGTCCAGCTGCCCTCCCCCAGTTCCTTCACGGCGGGCGCCACCTCCCGCAGCGCGGCGGCCGCGACCGCCGCCAGCGAGACGAGCAGCAGGGTGAGGCGGACCGCCTCGGGAACGTCCGTGAGCAGGGCCGCGACGGCGCCCACCGCCATCGGCAGCAGCGCGGCGAGCAGGGCCCGGTCCCGGCCGAGGACCAGCAGGGCGGTGGAGGCGCCCAGATAGCAGGACTGGGCGGCGGCGAACGCGACGGCGGACGGGCCGGCGGTACCCGCGGCGGCGACGGCGGCGAGGGCGCCGAGCACGGCTCCGACCGGGCCGCCCACGAGGAGACAGCGGCGGGCGGCACCGCGGTCGCCGAGCCCCAGCCAGGAGTAGGCGCGGTGCGCGAGCGCCTGGTTCCAGGCCCAGCCGGTCAGGGCGCCCGCGAGGAGCGGGAGCGTTCCTGCCGGGAGGCCCATGGCGTCCCGCGGGCCCGCGAGGAACGGGGCGCCCAGGACGAAGGCGAGGCCCGGGAGGGCGAAGACCACGCCGCGCAGCAGGCAGCCGAGGAGGCCGGCCCGCCAGGGGTCGTGGACGGGGTCGTCGGGTTCGGGATGGCGGCGTTCGACGCGACCGTAGAGCTCCTCGGCGAGGGCGAAGGAGTTCTTCACGCCGTACCGCTCGCGTATCTGGGCGTCGGACAGTCCGTCGGACTCCAGCAGCGCGGCTATCTCGTCGGGATGGACGGCCGCGGCGACGAAGGCGTCGAGGCGCGCGGCGAGTTCGCCGAGCGGGTCGGGCTCCGCCCGGCCGGGAGTGGTGCGCTGACGCGGGATCACGGACAGGGTGCCGGGGCGGGCGCCCGGGGGCACCCGGAGGTCTTCGCTCACCGGCCGGTCCCTCCCTCGGAGTCCGTCCGGGGGGACTCCCAGGTCGCGACGGCCGCGTACCAGGGGTCGTGCAGTTCGGCGGTCCAGTCGGCGACCGTCTCCAGCGTCGGTTCGTACGCCTCGGCCTGCCCCGCGAGTTCCCGGTAGATGGTGCCGAAGTTCTCCACACAGCGGCGGAGCGTGAACCGCTCGATGACCCGCTGGCGGGACGACTCGGCCAGTCTCAGGCGCCGTTCGTCGTCACGGAGCAGTGTCAGGGCCGCCGCGGCCATCTTCTCCGGCTCGCGCGGCGGCACGACCAGACCGGTGTCGCCGACCGCCTCGCGCACTCCCCCGACGTCGGTCGAGACCGTCGTGCGCCCGCAGGACATGGCCTCGATGATCGAGAAGGGGAAGCCCTCGGAGATGGACGACAGCATCACGAGGTGCCCGGCGGCGTAGGCACGCCAGACCTCGCTGATGCGGCCCTCGAAGGTGAGGCCGTCGGTGACGCCGAGTTCGGCGGCGAGTTTCTCCAGTCGGGTGCGGTAGCCCTCGCCGCCGGGCGGGACGGGGCCGAAGAGGCGCAGCCGGGTCTCGGGGAGTTCGGCGCGGACCATGGCGTAGGCGCGCAGCAGGGTCTCCAGGTCCTTGATGGGGTCGACGCGGCCGCACCAGGTGAGGGTGGGGACGTCGGGTTCCGGTCCGGCGTGCGGGAAGGCGGCCGGGTCGACGCCGTTGTAGACCGTGCGGATGCGGCCGGCGTCGGCGCCGCCGCGCTCCTCCCAGCGGCGGTTGTACTGGTTGCACGGGGTGATCAGGTCGGCCGCGCGGTAGCCGTGCGAGTTCAGCGCGCGGTAGAAGCCGAGCATGAACGCCTTCACCGGCCAGCGCTGGGTGTCACGGCGGTTGCCGAGATAGCGCTCGCGCAGATAGATGCCGTGCTCGGTGAGCAGGAAGGGCACACCGTCCAGCTCGTGCGCGGCGAGGGCGGGGAGCGTGGCGAGACCGCTGCTCACCGCGTGGGCGACGCTGTCCGTCGGGATGCGCACGCCGAGCGGGCGCAGCGCGTGCTCCAGCAGGTCCGTCGCGGTCAGGGCGTCATGGACGGTCGGCCGGGCCACCGCCGTCGGCAGATGCGGCATCGTCCAGATCCACATCAGGGACCGCAGCGCCGACTCGGTGCGCAGGGCCGCCGACAGCCGCCCCTCGCGGGCCAGACGGGCCAGTTCGTAGAGCGCCTCGCCGAAGTCGCAGGACGTGTCCGGGTCCAGGACGGACAGCAGGAAGCACTCGTAGGAGTCGAGGAACCGGCGCCGCGCGCGGCCCTGGGGAGCCCTGCTGTGGCCCGGGCGCGGGCCCCAGGTCGGCACGGTGGTGTGCCGGTAGACGTTGGGCGGTAGCTCCCAGGTCACGGGTTCGCGGCCGCTGCCGGTGAGCGAGACGATGTGGAAGTCCACCTCCGGCATGCCCTTGACGAGTTGGTCGCACCAGGTGCTGACCCCGCCGTGCACATGCGGATAGGTGCCTTCGGTGAGCATGGTGACGTGACGGCCGGTGCGCATGCGCTGCGCGGCTCCCTTGTTTGCGGATGTGGTGCGGGGAACTGCCGGCCGATGCCGGGTGCGGGTCCGCAGTGGCTGGTCGCGCAGTTCCCCGCGCCCCCATGGGGCGTTTCGCGCTACGACAGCTTCAGGGTGAGCGCCGACTGCAGGAGGCCGGGAGTCGCCCAGGCCGAGGTCCTGCCGGCGTAGGGGGTGCCGAAGGCGCTGGTGCCCAGGAGGAGTTGCTGCCTGGTGCCCGTCGGCGCGGTCACCGGGATCTCCACACCGCCCGGCGCGCTGACGGTGACGGTGTTGCCGATCCGGTACGCCGTGACGCGGTTGTCCGCGACGGCGCTCCGCCACTCGGCGCGGCGCTGGAGCTCCGTGCCGACGGCCTTCTGGCCGAGGTTCTCCACCGGGGTGTTGTCCGCGAACAGCGCCCGGTAATCGCCGAGCACCCCGTCCAGCACGGGGTACAGCAGCCGCTCCTCGGCGAGGTTGGACTGGTGCACGTAGTGCGGGCGCGGGTCGTTGTTCAAGGCGTGCCCGAGGGCGATCCGGGTCTCCTGCGGGACGATGTACGACGCGTAGCCGGTGGCCGGGTCCAGCGGCTCGTCGAGGCAGGTGGAGGTGGGGTTGTTCTCGCAGATGCCGCTGCCGCCGTCGGCCCTGGAGGTGTAGACGTAGTTGTACTCGTCGGCCATCTCCGCGGCCGTCCCGACGTTGTAGTACACGTTCATCGGGTGCCGGGGCACGGTGAGCGCGCCGCCGACCGCCCGCTGCTCGGGCTCGCGGGAGTTGTCGGAGGCGATCCACTTGACGCCGTTGTCGGCGAGGGCGCGCGCCAGCTCGGGGTTGTCCTGGGGCTGCTGCGGCAGTCTCCTGAGGCCCGAGTGCTCGCCGGTGACGAGCTCGGTGCGGTCGACGGGCAGGCCCTTGCTCACCCCCCAGTTGTGGTTGTCGCGGATCTGCGCGCCGATCTCGGCGCGGCTCATCCACCGCGTCGTGCCGTCGGCGTTCTTCGCGCACGTCCACGGCACGGTGGAGGTGTCCTGGACACAGCCCAGGTAGGGGTGCGTGTAGGTGTGATTGATCCAGCGGTACTGGTTGCGGTCGGCGAGCAGCCGGGCGGCGAGGGCGTCGGTGCCGCCGTTCTCGGCCTTCCACTCCTCGCCGGAGCCGGCGTTGTAGACCATGTCGAGCGTGAACCCGCGCTCGCGCTGCCACTGCGCCGCGTACTGCGCGTCGGCGGCGGTCATGCGGATCGCCGTGGTCCCCTCGCCGGTGCCGTCGGCGCAGTCGAGGTCGCCGGGCGTGCAGTCGCGCTCGGTGTCCCAGCGGGCGTCCGGGGCGAAGACGTCGTCGACGTGGACGGCGAAGTAGTTGCGGTCGCGCCCCAGGTGCACGCCCTGGGTCAGCCACTCGACGATGCCGCGGGCCAGCGCCCGGAACTGCCGCTGGTGCTGGTTGTAGGCGAACGTGACGACCAGTTCGCGGCGGCCGTCGTGGGCGTACTCCCCGACCAGGCTGCCGCGGCCGGTCCCGCCGGGCACCGGGACGTCCACGTAGCTGGTGAAGCCGCCGCGCGGCCGGGCCACGAAGCCGTAGCTCTCCTGCACGGTGGGCGAGTTGTCCTCGAAGGCGAGGGCGCCGTCGAGGTAGCCGAACGGCCCCGCCCGCCCCGCGTCGGTGACGGCGGCCTGCCGGCCGTCGAGGGTGCCGGCGTAGCCGCCCTCGCTGGTGTAGTCGAGGCCGACCTCGGGATGCGCCCAGGTGTAGGCGTCGACCTGCGGGATGCCGTACGTCCGCTCGTAGGTCTCCAGCGCGGTCTGCTCGGCGGAGCCCGTCCCGAACGGGGCCTCGTTGGGCAGGACGACGCCCTGGAACTTGGCCCGGGGCGTGCCGTTCACCGTGTCGCTCAGGAACGCCCCGGTGATGGTGGGGCGGTTCGGGTCGGTGAGCTTCACCGTGGTGTACGGGATGCCCGTGCTCCTCAGTTGCTCGGTGATGGCCTGGACGGGGCTCTCCCCGTTGTCCACGACCAGCACCCTCAGATCGATCCGCGGCGTGGGTGCCGCGGCGGCGCCGGGTACGCCGATGCCCAGCGTCAGCAGTCCGGCGGCCGCCAGGACGGCGGCCGTGGATCTCCGTATGTGCGCGCGTCGCGCCATGGTGGTCTCCCCCCAGAGGATCCCCGCGCGCCCCGGAAGGCCGTTGTGCACTTGTGACGGGCGCACGGCGGATCGGTGGAAATCATGCGAAGCGGTGAGCATCCGGCTCACCCGAACCCGACGAGTGTGACTCAGGTCATGGAGTGCGAGCATCGGGAATGGCGACGACGCCACTGACAGGTGAACGCCCGTAGGAATGCTCGAACAGTCACCGGGCGTAGGCTCGTGCCCGATCTGTGCCGGACCAGGTACAGAGTCCACCGCACGAGCGATCCAGGGTCGGCTGTCGGGCCCGGTCGGCCCACCCCTCGGCCACAGGAACCTCACATCGGAAGCGAGATTTCACCACCGTGACTGCTCTCACTCTCAGCACCGCCGCGGCGGCCGGCCTGCGGGCCGACGCGATCGTGATCGGTGTCGCCAAGGGCGACAAGGGCCCCGTCGTCGCACCGGGCGCCGAGGCCGTCGACAAGGCGTTCGACGGCAGACTCGCCGGCGTCCTGGAGACCCTCGGCGCCGTCGGCGCCGAGGGCGAGGTGACGAAGCTGCCCGCCCCGGCCGGATTCAAGACGCCGCTCGTGGTGGCGGTGGGCCTCGGCGCCCGCCCGGAGAAGGACGCCGAGTACGGCGCGGAGACCCTGCGCCGGGCCGCCGGAGCCGCCGCCCGCGCGCTGGCCGGCGCCAAGAAGGCCGCTTTCGCGCTGCCCCTCGAGGACGCGGCCGCCGTGGGCGCGATCGGTGAGGGCGCGCTGCTCGGCGCGTACTCCTTCGACGCGTACAAGGACAACGGCCAGGCGGCCGCCAAGGACAAGAAGAACGGCAAGGCCCCGCTCGCCGAGGTCGTCCTGCTCGGCGCCAAGGCGCGCGACAAGGCGTCCAAGGCGGCGGTGGAGCGCGCCACGGCCGTGGCCGAGGAGCTGAACCGCGCCCGCGACCTGGTCAACACCCCGCCCAACGACCTCGACCCCGAGGCGTTCGCCGCGGTCGCCCAGGCCGCGGCCAAGGAGCACGGCATCAAGGTGCAGGTGCTCGACGAGAAGGCGCTGGCCAAGGGCGGCTACGGCGGCATCCTCGGCGTCGGGGCCGGGTCGGCGTCCGCGCCGCGGCTGGTGAAGCTGTCGTACACCTCCTCGAAGGCGAAGAAGCACCTCGCGTTCGTGGGCAAGGGCATCACCTACGACTCGGGCGGCATCTCGCTGAAGCCGGCCGGCCACAACGAGACGATGAAGTGCGACATGAGCGGGGCGGCGGCGGTCTTCGCGGCCGTCGTCACGGCCGCGCGGCTCGGTCTCGAGGTCAACGTCACCGGCTGGCTGGCGCTCGCCGAGAACATGCCGTCCGGCTCCGCCACGCGGCCCGGCGACGTGCTGCGGATGTACAGCGGCAAGACCGTCGAGGTGCTGAACACCGACGCCGAGGGCCGGCTGGTCCTGGCGGACGCCCTGTGGGCGGCCTCGCAGGAGAAGCCGGACGCGCTCGTCGACGTGGCGACGCTGACCGGGGCGATGGTGCTGGCGCTGGGCAACCGGACGTTCGGCGTGATGGCCAACGACGACGCGTTCCGCTCCGCGGTGCACGAGGCCGCCGAGGAGGTCGGCGAGGCCGCCTGGCCGATGCCGCTGCCGGAGCACCTGCGCAAGGGGATGGACTCGCCCACCGCCGACATCGCCAACATGGGCGAGCGGATGGGCGGCGGGCTGGTCGCCGGTCTCTTCCTGCGCGAGTTCGTCGGCGAAGGGATCACCTGGGCGCACCTCGACATCGCCGGGCCCGCCTTCAACGAGCAGGGGCCGTTCGGGTACACGCCCAAGGGCGGCACGGGGTCGGGTGTGCGAACGCTGGTGCGGCTGGCCGAGCTGACCGCCGCCGGCGACCTGGGGTGACGCGCGCCCACTGAGTCGTGGGTGATCGTCGCGTCGCGGGTGCGGGTGGGCTGTGGCCGGTCGCGCAGCTCCCCGCGCCCCTTCCGGCTGCGCCCTCGCCCCCTGGTCAGGGGTGGCCGCCGCCCACCCCGTCGCGGGTGCGGGTGGACTGTGGCCGGTCGCGCAGTTCCCCGCGCCCCTTCCCGGCGACGCCCTCCCTCCCGTTGACAAGGGGCTGCCGCACCCACCCCTTCGCGGGTGCGGGTGGGCTGTGGCCGGTCGCGCAGTTCCCCGCGCCCCTTCCCGGCGTCCGCGCGCGACAGGTGCCGCCTCGCGTGTGTGACAGCCGAGCGTGCGACGTATCACACCCCGGCCCCGCGTCTCGTCCGGTGCCGACAAGTGCGAAGATGGGGCTCGGCAGGACAGGGCCCCACCGAAGGGCCGAAGCACAGCGGCCGGACACCAGCCGCCAGCCGGTCATCGTCGACCGGCGTACGGCGCACATGCATGGAGGACGTGACGTGGCGAACGACGCCAGCACCGTTTTCGACCTAGTGATCCTCGGCGGTGGCAGCGGTGGTTACGCTGCGGCCCTGCGCGGGGCTCAGCTGGGCCTGGACGTCGCCCTGATCGAGAAGGACAAGGTCGGCGGCACCTGCCTGCACCGGGGTTGCATCCCCACCAAGGCCCTGCTGCACGCGGGGGAGATCGCCGACCAGGCCCGCGAGAGCGAGCAGTTCGGCGTCAAGGCCACGTTCGAGGGCATCGACGTCGCCGGGGTCCACAAGTACAAGGACGAGGTGATCTCGGGCCTGTACAAGGGCCTGCAGGGCCTCGTGGCCTCCCGGAAGGTGACCTACATCGAGGGTACGGGGCGGCTGTCCTCCCCCACCTCGGTGGACGTAAACGGTCAGCGCATCCAGGGCCGCCACATCCTGCTGGCGACCGGTTCCGTACCGAAGTCGCTGCCGGGTCTGGAGATCGACGGCAACCGGATCATCTCCTCGGACCACGCCCTCGTCCTGGACCGCGTGCCGAAGTCGGCGATCGTGCTGGGCGGCGGCGTCATCGGCGTCGAGTTCGCCTCCGCCTGGAAGTCCTTCGGCACCGACGTCACGGTCATCGAGGGCCTCAAGCACCTCGTCCCGGTCGAGGACGAGAACAGCTCCAAGCTTCTTGAGCGCGCCTTCCGCAAGCGCGGCATCAAGTTCAACCTGGGCACCTTCTTCCAGAAGGCCGAGTACACGGCCGACGGTGTCAAGGTCACCCTCGCGGACGGCAAGGAGTTCGAGGCCGAGGTCCTGCTGGTCGCGGTCGGCCGCGGCCCGGTCTCGCAGGGCCTGGGCTACGAGGAGGCCGGGGTCGCCATGGACCGCGGTTACGTCCTCGCCGACGAGTACATGCGGACCAACGTCCCGACGATCTCGGCGGTCGGCGACCTGGTCCCGACGCTCCAGCTCGCGCACGTCGGCTTCGCCGAGGGCATCCTGGTTGCGGAGCGGCTGGCCGGTCTGAAGACCGTCCCGATCGACTACGACGGCGTGCCCCGGGTGACGTACTGCCACCCCGAGGTCGCCTCCGTGGGCATCACCGAGGCCAAGGCCAAGGAGATCTACGGTGCGGACAAGGTCGTCGCCCTGAAGTACAACCTGGCGGGCAACGGCAAGAGCAAGATCCTGAAGACCGCGGGCGAGATCAAGCTCGTCCAGGTCAAGGACGGTGCGGTGGTCGGCGTGCACATGGTCGGCGACCGCATGGGTGAGCAGGTCGGCGAGGCCCAGCTGGTCTACAACTGGGAAGCGCTGCCGGCCGAGGTCGCCCAGCTCATCCACGCCCACCCGACGCAGAGCGAGGCGCTCGGCGAGGCCCACCTGGCGCTGGCCGGGAAGCCCCTGCACTCCCACGACTGACCCCTCGGTCATTGGGCGCGACGACACAGACTTCCGCAATTCGTAAGGAGCAACCGAAACCATGGCGGTTTCCGTAACCCTTCCGGCGCTCGGCGAGAGCGTCACCGAGGGCACCGTCACCCGCTGGCTGAAGGCCGAGGGTGAGCGTGTAGAGGCCGACGAGCCCTTGCTCGAGGTCTCCACCGACAAGGTCGACACCGAGATCCCGGCCCCGGCCGCCGGTGTCCTGGCCTCCATCAAGGTCGCCGAGGACGAGACCGTCGAGGTCGGCGCCGAGCTGGCCGTCATCGACGACGGCACCGGCGCCCCGGCCGCCGCTCCGGCCCCGGCCGCCGAGCAGCCCGCCGCGCCGGCCC
>NZ_JBSFCI010000034.1:0-92950 GCF_053593375.1 Streptomyces sp. NPDC002309
ACGAAGCGCACCGTCAGGTCGCGGTCGGTGAAGGCGCGCAGCGCCTCGTAGGCCATCGCCGGACCGAGGTCGGAACCGCCGATGCCGATGTTGACCACATTGCGGATACGCCGGCCGGTGTGCCCGGTCCACTCGCCCGAGCGGACCCGGTCGGCGAAGCCGGCCATCCCGTCCAGCACGGCGTGCACGCCCGGCACCACGTTCTCACCGTCGACCTCGACCACCGCGTCCCGCGGCGCGCGCAGCGCGGTGTGCAGCACCGCCCGGCCCTCGGTGGTGTTGATCTTCTCGCCGCGGAACATGGCGTCCCGCAGCCCGAAGACGTCCGTCGCGGCCGCCAGCTCCTGGAGCAGGGCCAGGGTCTCGTCGGTGAGCAGGTGCTTCGAGTAGTCGATGCGCAGATCGCCGACGGTGACGACGTAGCGCTCCGCGCGGCCGGGGTCGGCCGCGAACAGCTCCCGCAGATGCGCCTTCCACTCGGCGCGATGGTCCTCCAGCGCGGTCCACTCGGGCCGCAGCGTCAGCAGCGGGGTCTCAGACATGGGAAGTCGTCTCCTTGGTGCCCTCGCCCCGCAGGGCGACGGCGTACATCTCGTCCGCGTCGAGGCGCCGCAGCTCCTCGGCGATCAGTTCGGAGGTGGCGCGCACCTTGAGGGCGAGGGTGCGCGGCGGCTGGCCCGGCAGGGACAGCGTCGCCAGCGGGCCCTCGGGCCGGTCGATGACGATCTCGCCGCTCTCCGTGCCCAGCCGTACGCCGGTCACGACGGGGCCCGCCGTGCGCACCCGGTCGACCGTGACGTGCAGCCGCGCCTCCAGCCAGCGGGCCAGCAGCTCGGCGCTGGGGTTGTCGGCCTCGCTCTCCACGGCCGCCGAGGTGATGTCCAGCCGGGCCTGGTCGAGGGCCGCCGCCAGCATCGAGCGCCAGGGGGTGAGCCGGGTCCAGGCGAGGTCGGTGTCGCCGGGCGCGTAGGACCGGGCACGGGCCTCCAGGGCGGCCAGCGGCCCCTCGACGGCGTACATGTCCGTGATCCGGCGCTGGGCGAGGGCGCCGAGCGGGTCCTTGGCCGGCACCTCGGGCGCGTCCACCGGCCACCAGACCACGACGGGCGCGTCCGGCAGCAGCAGCGGCAGCACCACGGAGTCAGCATGGTCGGACACCTCGCCGTAGGTGCGCAGCACCACGGTCTCGCCGGTGCCCGCCTCCGAGCCGACGCGCACCTCGGCGTCCAGCCGGGAATGCGTGCGCTCGCGCGGGGAGCGGGCGTGCCGCTTGATGACGACCAGGGTGCGCGAGGGGTGCTCGTGCGAGGCCTCCTCGGCCGCCTTGATGGCGTCGTAGGCGTTCTCCTCGTCCGTGACGATGACCATCGTCAGGACCATGCCCACGGCCGGTGTGCCGATGGCGCGGCGGCCCTCCACAAGCGCCTTGTTGATCTTGCTTGCCGTCGTGTCGGTCAGGTCGATCTTCATGGCCTGCGCCAGCTCCGTCCGTCTCGTGCGAGCATCTCGTCGGCTTCCGCGGGACCCCAGCTCCCCGCGACGTACTGCGCGGGCCTGGCGTTCTCGGCCCAGTACCCCTCGATGGGGTCGAGGATCTTCCAGGACTCTTCCACTTCCTGGTGACGGGGGAACAAGTTGGCGTCACCCAGGAGGACGTCGAGGATGAGCCGCTCGTACGCTTCGGGACTCGACTCGGTGAAGGACTCGCCGTACGCGAAGTCCATCGTCACGTCCCGGATCTCCATCGACGTGCCCGGCACCTTCGAGCCGAACCGGACCGTCATGCCCTCGTCCGGCTGAACACGGATCACGATCGCGTTCTTGCCGAGCTCCTCGGTGGCCGTGGAGTCGAACGGGGAGTGCGGCGCCCGCTGGAAGACCACCGCGATCTCCGTGACCCGGCGGCCGAGGCGCTTGCCGGTGCGCAGATAGAAGGGGACGCCCGCCCAGCGGCGGTTGTCGACGTTCAGCTTGATCGCGGCGAAGGTGTCGGTGGTGGACGCCGGGTCGATGCCGTCCTCCTCCAGATAGCCGAGCACCTTCTCGCCGCCCTGCCAGGCCCCCGAGTACTGGGCGTGCACGGTGTGCCGGCCGAGGTCCTCGGGCAGCTTCACCGCCTTGAGCACCTTCAGCTTCTCCATCAGCAGGGAGGACGCGTCGAAGGAGGCGGGTTCCTCCATCGCGGTGAGGGCCATCAGCTGAAGGAGGTGGTTCTGGATGACGTCACGGGCCGAGCCGATGCCGTCGTAGTACCCGGCGCGGCCACCGATGCCGATGTCCTCGGCCATGGTGATCTGCACATGGTCGACATAGGACCGGTTCCAGATCGGCTCGAACATCTGGTTGGCGAAACGCAGCGCCAGGATGTTCTGGACGGTCTCCTTGCCCAGGTAGTGGTCGATCCGGAACACCTGCTCCGGGTCGAACACGTCGTGCACGATCGTGTTGAGCTCCCGGGCCGACCTCAGGTCGTGGCCGAACGGCTTCTCGATCACCGCCCGCCGCCAGGAGCCCTCCGGAGCGTCGGCCAGCCCGTGCTTCTTCAGCTGCTGGACGACCTTCGGGAAGAACTTCGGCGGCACGGAGAGGTAGAACGCGTAGTTGCCGCTGGTGCCCCGGGAGGCGTCCAGCTCGTCGACGGCCGTGCGCAGCTGCTCGAACGCCTCGTCGTCGTCGAAGTCGCCGGGGACGAAGCGCATCCCCTCGGCGAGCTGCTGCCAGACCTCCTCGCGGAACGGGGTGCGCGCGTGCTCCTTGACCGCGTCGTGCACGACCTCCGCGAAGTCCTGGTCCGCCCAGTCCCTGCGGGCGAACCCGACGAGCGAGAAGCCCGGCGGCAGCAGGCCCCGGTTGGCCAGGTCGTACACCGCCGGCATCAGCTTCTTGCGGGAGAGGTCACCGGTGACGCCGAAGATGACCAGACCCGAGGGGCCGGCGATCCGGGGCAGGCGCCGGTCACGCGAGTCGCGCAGCGGGTTGCTCCAGTCGGGGGACGTCCCACCCGGCGCGGACGCCTCCACGGCGACCTGCTCCACGGTGGTCGGTTCGGTGCTCATTCCCCGTCAACTCCCTTGCCCGTCAGCGACTTCGTCACGGCGTCGAGCAGCTCCCGCCAGGCGGCCTCGAACTTGGCGACGCCTTCCTCCTCCAGCTGCCGCACCACCTCGTCGTAGGAGATCCCCAGCCGCTCCACGGCCGCCAGATCGGCCCGCGCCTGCGCGTAGCCGCCGCTCACGGTGTCGCCGTGGATCTGGCCGTGGTCGGCGGTGGCGTCCAGCGTGGCCTCCGGCATGGTGTTCACCGTGCCGGGCGCGACGAGGTCCTCCACGTACAGGGTGTCCTTGTACGCCGGGTCCTTCACGCCGGTCGAGGCCCACAGCGGGCGCTGCTTGTTCGCCCGCGACCCGGCCAGCGCGGTCCAGCGGTCACTCGCCGCGGTCGCGTCCGCGGGGCCGAACACCTCTTCGTACGCCGCGTAGGCGAGCCGCGCGTTCGCGAGCGCCGCCCGGCCCTTGAGGGCCAGTGCCTCGGGCGTGCCCAGGACGGTCAGCCGCTTGTCGATCTCGCTGTCGACACGGGAGACGAAGAAGGACGCCACGGAGTGGATGCCGGCCAGGTCGATCCCGGCGGCCTGCGCCTTCTCCAGGCCCGCCAGATAGGCGTCCATGACCTCGCGGTAGCGCTCCAGCGAGAAGATCAGCGTGACGTTGACGCTGATGCCGGCGCCGATCACCTCGGTGATGGCCGGCAGGCCCGCCTTCGTCGCCGGGATCTTGATCATGACGTTGGGCCGGTCGACGAGCCAGGCGAGCTGCCGGGCCTCGGCGACGGTGGCGCGGGTGTCGTGCGCGAGGCGCGGGTCGACCTCGATGGAGACCCGGCCGTCCCGGCCGCCGGTGGCGTCGTACACCGGCCGCAGGATGTCCGCGGCGGCGCGGACGTCGGCGGTGGTCATCATGCGCACGGCCTCGTCGACCGTGACGTCCCGCACGGCGAGGTCGGCGAGCTGCTCCTCGTACCCCTCGCCGGAGCCGATGGCGGCCTGGAAGATGGACGGGTTGGTGGTGACGCCCACGACGTGCCGCGTCGCGATCAGTTCGGCGAGGTTGCCGGAGGTGATCCGGCTGCGCGACAGGTCGTCCAGCCAGATCGACACGCCCTCGTCGGACAGGCGCTTGAGTGCTCCCGCGGTGGTGGCGGATGCTTCGTTCACAGTGATCATCTTCTTTCTGGCGATCGGATCAACCACGCGCGGCAGCGAGCGATTCCCTGGCCGCTGCGACGACGTTCTCGGCGGTGAAGCCGAATTCGGAGAACAAAATCTTGGCGTCGGCCGAGGCGCCGAAGTGTTCGAGGGAGACGATGCGTCCTGCGTCACCTACGAAGCGGTACCACGTCAGACCCACCCCCGCCTCGACAGCGACACGCGCCTTCACGGACGGCGGAAGCACGCTCTCGCGGTACTCGCGGGGCTGCTCCTCGAACCACTCCACGGACGGCATCGACACCACCCGGGTCGGCACACCGGCCTCCTGGAGCCGCTCGCGCGCCTCGACGGCGAGGTGCACCTCGGAACCGGTGGCGATCAGGACGACCTGGGGCGTGCCGCCGTCGGCCTCGAACAGCACGTAGCCGCCGCGCGCCGCGTCCTCGTTCGGCTCGTACACCGGTACACCCTGCCGGGTGAGGGCGAGGCCGTGCGGGGCCGGGTTCGTGGTGTGCCGGCGCAGGATCTCGGCCCAGGCGACGGCGGTCTCGTTGGCGTCGGCCGGACGGACGACGTTCAGCCCCGGGATCGCGCGCAGGGCGGCGAGGTGCTCGACGGGCTGGTGCGTCGGCCCGTCCTCTCCGAGGCCGATGGAGTCGTGCGTCCAGACGTAGGTCACCGGCAGCTGCATCAGGGCCGACATGCGCACGGCGTTGCGCATGTAGTCGGAGAAGACCAGGAAGGTGCCGCCGTAGACGCGGGTGTTGCCGTGCAGGGCGATGCCGTTCATCGCCGCGGCCATCGAGAACTCGCGGATGCCGAAGTGGATCGTACGGCCGTACGGGTCGGCCTCCGGGAGCGGGTTGCCCTTCGGCAGGAAGGACGAGGTCTTGTCGATGGTGGTGTTGTTCGAGCCGGCCAGGTCGGCGGAGCCGCCCCACAGCTCGGGGATCACCGGGCCGAGCGCCTGGAGCACCTTGCCGGAGGCCGCGCGGGTGGCGACCGACGTGCCGGCCTCGAAGACCGGGAGCTTCTGCTCCCAGCCCACGGGCAGCTCGCCCTTGCTGACCCGGTCGAACTCGGCCGCCCGCTGCGGGTCGGCCGCCCGCCAGGCGGCGATCCGCCGGTCCCAGGCGGCGTGCGCCTCGGCGCCCCGGTCGAGGGCGCGGCGGCTGTGGGCGAGTACCTCGTCGGCGACCTCGAAGGTCTTCTCCGGGTCGAAGCCGAGCAGCCGCTTGGTGGCCGCGATCTCGTCCGTGCCCAGCGCCGAGCCGTGCGAGGCCTCGGTGTTCCGCGCGTTCGGCGCCGGCCAGGCGATGATCGTCCGCATCGCGACGATCGACGGGCGCTCCGTCTCGGCCCGGGCCGCCCGCAGCGCCGCGTACAGCGCGGGGACGTCGATGTCGCCGTTCTCGGCCGGCTCGACGCGCTGGGTGTGCCAGCCGTACGCCTCGTAGCGCTTCAGCACGTCCTCGGAGAACGCGGTCGCGGTGTCGCCCTCGATGGAGATGTGGTTGTCGTCGTAGAGGAAGACGAGGTTGCCGAGCTTCTGATGGCCCGCCAGGGAGGAGGCCTCCGCGGAGACGCCCTCCTCCAAGTCGCCGTCGGAGACGATCGCCCAGACGGTGTGGTCGAAGGGGGAGGTGCCCTCGGCGGCGTCCGGGTCGAACAGGCCGCGCTCGTAGCGGGCGGCCATCGCCATGCCCACGGCGTTGGCGGCGCCCTGCCCGAGCGGCCCGGTCGTGGTCTCGACGCCGGCGGTGTGGCCGTACTCGGGGTGGCCCGGGGTCTTCGAGCCGTGCGTGCGGAACGCCTTCAGGTCGTCCAGGCCCAGCTCGTACCCGGCGAGGAAGAGCTGGGTGTAGAGGGTCAGCGAGGTGTGGCCGGGGGAGAGGACGAAGCGGTCACGGCCGGTCCACTCCGGGTCCGCCGGGTCGTGTCGCATCAACTTCTGAAAGATCGTGTAGGCCGCCGGGGCCAGGCTCATCGCGGTGCCGGGGTGGCCGTTCCCGACCTGCTGCACGGCATCGGCCGCCAGCAGGCGGGCGGTGTCGACGGCACGCCGGTCGAGATCGGTCCAGTCCAAGCTGTCGGGCCCGTCGGGTGTCTGCGTGCTCATCTGTGAACTGCCTTCTTCAAAAGATCATCGAAACCAGCGTTCTTACTGGTCGGATGTGTTCAACCTTAAAAATCTGACTTTTTGGCAGGAAGGTTGTCGTGTGCCAGCCTGTGGTGAAAGTGGGACACGCCCACCGGTATCGAGACGGCACGAGAAGGACATGGCGGACAGATCTATCCAAGGTGGTGGCGGGAGGGACGGCATCCGGACGTTCGCGTTCCCGGTCGAGCAGAGCGTGGGCGGCGTCGGCGTGCACGTCGTCGCGATGGACCCGGACGTCGACTGGCACTCCGACGTCCCGCAGGACCGCATCCACCGCATCGACTTCCACCTGGTGATGGTCTTCGGCGACGGCCCCGTACGGCACATGGTCGACTTCACCGAGTACGAGGCGAACGCCGGGGACGTCCTGTGGATACGCCCGGGGCAGGTGCACCGCTTCACGGCCGCGAGCGACTACCGCGGAAGGGTCCTGGCCATGCAGCCCGGCTTCCTCCCCAGGGCCACGGTCGAGGCCACCGGCCTGTACCGCTACGACCTCCCGCCGCTCCTGAGTCCCGACGCCCCCCGGTTCGCGGCCCTCTCCGCCTCCCTGGACCATCTGCGACGCGAGTACGAGGACGCGGCGACGCTCCCTCTCGGCCTGCACACCGCGCTGCTGCGCCACTCGCTCAGCGCGTTCCTGCTCCGCCTGTCCCATCTGGCGGCCGGCTACGCGACGGCGGCGGAGCAGCAGGCGGGCGCCGCCTTCCCGCTCTTCCGGGAGGCGGTCGAGCGGGACTTCGCCACCAACCACAGCGTCAGCGCCTACGCCGACGCCCTCGGCTACTCCCGCCGCACCCTCGTGCGCACGGTCCGCGCCGCCACCGGCGACACCCCCAAGGCGTACATCGACAAACGCGTCGTCCTGGAGGCCAAACGCCTCCTCGCCCACACCGACCTGCCCATCAGCCGCGTCGGCGCGGCGGTCGGCTTTCCCGACGCGGCGAACTTCTCCAAGTTCTTCCAGCAGCACACGGACGTGACACCGGCGGTCTTCCGCACGGAGCTGCGCTGACGCGGCGGGCGGACGAGGCGCTCCGGCGAGGCGCTCCGACGCGGCGGGCGGACGAGGCGGACGGGCCGGGGACTGACCGGCGACCGACCGGGGGCGGGAACGGCGACGGGGCCCACGCGCGCGCGGGCCCCGCCTCGGCCGGAAGGGAGTGGATCAGGGGTGGAACGGGGGTGGAACGGCAGCTCAGCGGCCGAAGGTGAACCAGTTCACGTTCACGAAGTCGGCCGGCTGGCCGCTGGTGAAGGTCAGATAGACGTCATGGGTGCCCGTCACCGACGAGATGTTGGCGGGGATCGTGCGCCACGACTGCCAGCCTCCGGTGCTGCCGACCGCGAAGCTCCCGATCGGCGCGCTGGTACGGCTGTCCAGGCGTACCTCGACCAGTCCGCTCACGCCCGATCCGGCGCCGCTGGCGACCCGGGCACTGAACTGCCTGGCCGGCGAGGAGCCGAAGTTCACGCCCCGGTACAGCGCCCAGTCACCGTTGGCCAGTGCGCCGATGTTCTGTCCGCCGCCCGTGTCGGTGGTCCCCTCGGTCATCGTGCCGGACTGCCCGTCGTGGGACTCGGCCTGGACGGCGCTGTAGGCGTCCCGGTCGCCGGTGGGGGGAGGCGTGGTGCCGCCCCCGCCGGACGACAGCACCTGGACGTAGTCGACGACCATCGGGTGACCCGGCACCGTGGCCGCGTCCGGGCCGCCGCCGAACGCGTCCACGAAGCCGCCGCCCATCGCCACGTTCAGGATGATGAAGAAGCCGTGGTCCGTGGCGTTCGTCCAGGTGGTCGCGTCGACCTGGGTCTCCCGCACGGTGTGGAAGTGCGTGCTGTCGACGTAGAAGCGGATCTCCTCGACGCTGTTCGTGCGGTCCCACTCCATGCGGTAGGTGTGGAAGCCGGACTGGCAGGTGCTGCCGGGGCAGGGCGTCGAACCGCCGATGCCGGTGGTCTCGTTGCACGGGCCGCCGGGTGAGGTGCCGCAGTGCATCGTGGCCCAGACGTTGTTGAGGCCCTGGACGTTCTCCAGGATGTCCAGCTCGCCGACGCCCGGCCAGTTCCAGTAGTTGCCGCGGAACGGCGCGCCCAGCATCCAGAAGGCGGGCCAGTAGCCGCGGGCGGCGGTACCGGTGACGTTGGGCATCTGGATGCGCGACTCGACACGCAGGACGCCTCCGGCCGGGGGCTGGAAGTCGGTGCGGTTGGTCTCGATGCGGCCCGAGGTCCAGTTGCCGGCGGCGTCGCGGCGCGGGGTGATGCGGAGGTTGCCGCTGCCGTCCAGGGAGACGTTGCTGGTGCTGGACGTCATGGTCTCGATCTCGCCGGTGCCCCAGTTGGTGGGGCCGCCCGGGTAGCCCTTCCCGGTCGCGTACTGCCAGTTGGTCGTGTTCACGCCGGAGCCTGCGGCCCCGTCGAAGTCGTCGACGAAGACCTGCGTCCAGCCCGACGGGGGCGGTGGCGCGGCGGCGGTCGCGCTCGGCGTCACGGCGGTGGCGGCCAGCGCGGCGAGGCCCAGCGTGCTCAGGACGGCGAGCAGGGCCCGCCGGTAGGGCCCGCGTCTGCGGGGGGTGCCGGAGGTTTCACTCATGGGGTGCCTCTCGGTACGGGAGTTGGGTGTGCGCGTCGGTTCGGGAACGGGTGTGCGCGCAGGCCCGGTCCGAGAGCACCCGTGGGGGGTTCTTGAGAGCGCTCTCAGACTAGGGGTGCGCGGACAATGTGCTCCCGGGCACCGCGACCGTCAAGAGGTGCAACCGAGAAAGTGCTTGCGGGGCAGGGGAGTTCAAGTGATGAACGCGGACATGCTCGGCATCTCGGCGCGTGGCGGCCGCCCGGCTCGGCGCGCCCTCCGGCGGAAGGCGCCGGCGCAGGCCCCGCGGGCGAGTGACGTCCGATCAGTTTCCGTGCACGTCGACGAAGACGGGGCTCGAGTAGAACCACGTGTCCGCCCACGGATCACCGTCGCCCGGCGCGTGGGCGATCGGTCCGTGCGGGTCGACGGACGCGCCGAGGTACCCGGCGCCGTGCCGCCTGCCGTCGCTGCCGCGCAGCCGGACGTAGAACGACTCGTCGCCGGCGGTGAGCGGGAAGCGCAGGGTGTAGGTCCCCTTGCGACCGCCCACCTCCTTCGTGTGGACCACCCGGGTGTCGGGCGCACGCCAGTCGTCCCGGTCGGCGGCCTGGCCGCGCACCGCGCCCCGGACGACGTCGACGTGCGCGGGCCGGGGCAGGATGCCGGCGGGGTTGTGGCGCGAGGCGGTGGTCACCGTGACGTACAGGGTGAGCCGCTCGCCCTTGCGGACCCGCAGCCGGCCGCCCAGCGTGACGCCCCGTGAGTCGTCGCGGTCCCGCCGCAGGCGCACCTCCAGGCCGTCCAGCAGATGCCCGTGGTCGAGCCAGACCCGGCCGGCGCGCAGGCCCGCGGTCACCGCGCGGTAGCCGTACCGGGTGACGCCGACGTGGGTGCGGCTGAACTGGCCGGGCCAGAAGTCGCTGCCGGGCTGCGGGGTGGCGGTGTTCACCGGGTCGGGCAGCCGGCCGGTGGTGTCGAAGGTCTGGCCGGGCTGCCAGTCGCCGTTCCTCCAGGTGTCGAAGACGATCCGGTGGGCGTCGGAGTTGGCGGTGACCGAGAACAGCTTCCCCTCGGACAGCAGCGCGTCCCACAGGCCGCCGACCGTCGCGGTCGCCCAGTCGAAGCCGCCGTAGGTGAGGTAGGCGTCCGCCGGGTAGCCCGGCCAGGACTGGGCGGACGGCCTGTTCTCGTACTCGCCGCGGATCGAGGTAGTACCCCGCCACCCGGGGATCGCGGCGCCCTGGGCGCCCGGCGCGCCCTCCATGCCGATCATGACCTCGGGGGCCGCGTCCCGCCAGGCGCGTATCTCGTGGGGGGAGTCGATGCCGAGGCGCATCGGGTGGTTGGCGAGCACCAGCACGTCGTCGACGTAGCCCGTGCGGCGCTGCTCGGCCAGCCACTGGAGGGCCTTGACCGCGTGCGCCTCGTTGCGTGCGGTGTCCGCGTGGCCCGGCGCTCCCTCGGTCCACCCGAGCAGCTTGCCGTCGAAGGCGCGCTCGAAGCGGGTGAGAAGGTCGACCTCGTGGGGGCCGGGTGCGGTCAGGACCGTGCAGTGCTCGGCGGCCGGGACGTACCACTCCAGGCCCTGGAAGATCAGCCGCCGCGGGTTCTCGGCACGGGCCCTGCGGATCTCCTCGTTCTGCAGCGCGGCGCCGAGGCCGGCGTGCCCGACGTCGGCGTGCTCGGTGAACACCATCCAGTCCAGGCCGTACCGGGCGCCCGCCTCGGCCAGCTGGGAGAAGGTGTACTTCGCGTCGCGGCTGTAGACGGAGTGGACGTGGTGGTCGCCGACCAGATAGGCCAGACGCGGGTCGCTGCCGGCCCGCGGGCGGCCACCGGCGGCCGACGCGGAGGCGGTCCCGAGGGCGAACGTCGTGCCGAACAGGCCGGCGGTGGCGAGGAGCTGGCGCCGGGACACCCCCTGGGGGTCGAGGTCCGCGGGCGGAACCGTGGGGTCGGCCCACTCGGGCAGCTGCTGCTCGGTCATGACGTTCCTCGAAGGGTCGGCGCGGGGGGTGGGTCACTGGTCCGCCCACGGCGCGGACGGGAACGTCCGCGCCGTGGGCGGCGAAACGGGGGCGAATCGAGGCAGGGGCGTGTCAGAGGACCCGCAGGGTCCAGCCCCAGCGGTGGGTGCCCGTCGGGACGAGATACGCCGGCCCGGTGTCGGGCCCGCACGAGGCGGTGCCCAGGCCCCGGTGGGCGGCGTCGATGTGCACGACGCAGCCCTCTCTCGGGACGAGCTCGTCGTGGTGGGCGGCCGCGGCGAGGTCCGCGGCGCGGTACCGGGTGACGGAGATCCGGCTGGGCCTCCCCAGCTCCACCGCGAGTCCCGTGGCGTCCGGCGCCGACAGCGTGAAGTGCCGCACCCCGTGCCGGCCGCCGCTCTCCTGCGGTCGCAGATACGGGGTGCACAACTCGTCCACGGGCAGCGAGTGATGGCCGGCCGGCGCACCCGAGCCGCGGTCCGGGTACGACTCCCGGGGCCCCTGTCCGAACCACTCCAGCAGGTTCAGCCCGGCCACCGTCTCGAAGACCGACCCGACCCGGGCCACGTCGTCCAGCGTCGCGGGCAGCTCGGCCGACTCCTCGACGCGGATGCCGCCCTCGACGGCCGTGAACACCTGCTCGTGCCGGACGACGCCGCCCTCGCAGACGTACTCGGCGAGTACGCCGACGCTCGCGCCCGCCCGGCGCACGGCGACCAGCTTGCGGGCGGGCGCGGCGAGCCCCCACTCCCGCCGGCGGTCCGCCATGCCGCCCAGCTCGTCGTTGTCGGTGGGTGCCCGCCACAGCGACAGCGTGGGGGCGGCCATCAGCAGGGGGTGGAGCAGGTGGCCGTCCGCGTCGACCTCGACGGTCCGGTCGGACACCGGCGGGTTCCGCCGTACGGGAGCGGCCCGGAGCCTCACCTGGGGCAGGCACACGAGGGTCCCGCGGGGCGCCCACGGCTCGTCCCGCGCGGTCGTCACCCGCAGCGTCAGCCAGGCCTCGTCCGCGTCCTTCGGCAGCTCGAACGGCAGCGGCACCGCCGCCGACTCGCCCGGCCGCAGCGCGGGCAGCTCGGCCGGTGCGCTCAGCGTCCGGCCGTCCGCGAGGGACATCCGCCACTCGGCGGCCAGCCAGTCCAGGCCACGGAAGTGCTGGTGGTTGCGGATCACCGGCCCCTCGTGGCGCAGGCACTCAAGCCGCACCGGTGCCGCGATCTCCCGGTGCTCGTACAGCACCGGCTTGGGCGCCCGGTCCGGGAAGACCACGCCGTCCGCGATGAAGGCGCCGTCGTGCGGCACCTCGCCGAAGTCGCCGCCGTACGCCCAGCGGTGGCCGGGCGCGGCGACGCCTCGCACGTAGAGCCCGGCGCCCGCGCGCCCGGTCGGTCTTCCGTCGCTCACGTCCTGGAGGATGCCGTGGTCCCAGAACTACCGGATGAAGCCGCCCTGAAGACCCGGGGTGGCCTCGATGGCCGCCCAGTGGTCGGCGAGGGTGCCGTTGCTGTCGCCCATGGCGGCGTGCGGGTACTCACTGGCCGAACGGGGTTGCGGCCACCACCAGGTCGGCGGTCCCGCCCGGGCCGCGACCCACGCCGGCCTCCCGGCGCGGGGCCGGTCTCCACGCCCGTGAGGACGAGTTCGTGGAAGTGCGGCCCGGTCAGCAGCACATCGGGCCGGTCGTCGCCGACGGATACGCCCTCTCGTCAGAACTCTTCAATTCGGTGACAGGAATAGTGCGCTCCAGCTCAAAGAGCGGCCAGTTTCCAAGCAGGAATGAGCATGGTGGTGATCGGAGATGACGACTACTGTGCATCGCGTGCTGGCTGAACGACGACACCAACTCATCCTGCGGGCCCTGCGGTCCGGGGGCCCCGCGGCCGTGACCGATCTCTCCGAGCAGCTCGGCGTGAGCCCCGCCACAGTCCGCCGTGACCTGGTGAAGCTGGAGGAGGACGGCCTGCTCACCCGTGTGCACGGCGGCGCCGTGGCCGAGGAGGGCGACCAGCCCTTCGCCGAGGTCGCCGAGGTACGCGTGCCCGCCAAGGACGCCATAGCGGTGCGCGCGGCCGCGGTGATCGAGGACGGTCAGTCGGTGCTGCTCGACATCGGAACCACCGCCTACCGGCTGGCCCGGCAGCTGCACGGCCGCCGGCTCACGGTGATCACCAGCAATCTGGTCGTGTACGAGGAGCTCGCCGACGACGAGGGCATCGAACTGGTGCTGCTCGGCGGCATGGTCCGGCGCGAGTACCGCTCCCTGGTGGGCTTCCTCACCGAGGACAACCTCCGCCAGCTGCACGCGGACTGGCTCTTCCTCGGTACCAGCGGGGTGCGGCCCGGCGGGCAGGTGATGGACACGACCGTCGTCGAGGTGCCGGTCAAACGCGCCATGATCAAGGCGGGCGACCAGGTCGTCCTGCTCGCCGACGCGGCGAAGTTCCCGGGTACGGGTATGGCGAAGGTCTGCGGTCCGGAGGACCTGGACGTGGTGGTGACGAACGCGCCGGTGAACACGGCGACGCGGTCCTCCCTGGAGGAGGCCGGAGTCGACGTGTTCGTGGCGGGAGAGGTGCAGGCGTGAGGCTGACGATTCTGGGCGGCGGCGGGTTCCGGGTGCCGCTCGTGTACGGGGCCCTCCTCGGCGACCACGCCGAGGGCCGGGTCACGCGGGTCGTGCTCCACGACCTCGACCCCGGCCGGCTGGACGCGGTCACCCGCGTCCTGGCCGAACAGGCCGCCGGCGTGCCCGACGCGCCCGAGGTCACCGCGACCACCGATCTCGACGAGGCCCTGCGCGGCGCCGACTTCGTGTTCTCCGCGATCCGCGTCGGCGGCCTGGAGGGCCGCGCCCACGACGAGCGGGTCGCGCTCGCGGAAGGGGTCCTCGGCCAGGAGACGGTCGGCGCGGGCGGCATCGCCTACGGACTGCGGACCGTGCCGGTGGCGGTCGACATCGCGCGGCGCGTCGCCCGCCTCGCCCCCGACGCCTGGGTCATCAACTTCACCAACCCGGCCGGACTGGTCACCGAGGCCATGTCCCGCCACCTCGGCGACCGCGTCATCGGCATCTGCGACTCACCGGTCGGCCTCGGCCGCCGCATCGCCCGCGTGCTCGGCGTGACGAACCCGGCCGAGGCGTGGATCGACTACGTCGGCCTCAACCACCTCGGCTGGGTGCGCGGCCTGCGCGTCGCCGGCCGCGACGAACTGCCGCGGCTGCTCGCCGACCCCGGCCTGCTCGGCTCCTTCGAGGAGGGCAAGCTCTTCGGCACCGACTGGCTGCGGTCGCTGGGCGCGATCCCCAACGAGTACCTGCACTACTACTACTTCAACCGCGAAGCCGTCCGCGCCTACCAGGAGGCCGAGCAGACCCGCGGCGCCTTCCTCCGCGACCAGCAGGCCCGCTTCTACGAGCGGACGCGCGACGCCGACGCCTCCGCGCTGGGCGCCTGGGACGAGACCCGCGCCGAACGCGAGGCCACCTACATGGCCGAGAACCGCGAGACGGCGGGCGCCGGCGAGCGCGACGCCGACGACCTCTCGGGCGGCTACGAGAAGGTGGCCCTCGCGCTGATGCGGGCCATCGCCCGGGACGAGCGCACCACCCTGATCCTCAACGTCCGTAACCGGGGCACGCTCTCGGTGCTCGACGGCGAGGCGGTGATCGAGGTGCCGTGCCTGGTCGACGCCAACGGCGCGCACCCGGTGGCGGTGGACCCGCTGCCGGACCACGCCACCGGCCTGGTCTGCGCGGTGAAAGCGGTCGAACGCGAGGTGCTGTCGGCCGCCGGTTCCGGCTCCCGCTCGACGGCCGTGAAAGCCTTCGCGCTGCATCCGCTCGTCGACTCCGTGGGCGTGGCCCGGCGGCTCGTCGACGGCTACACGGCCGTCCACCCCGGCCTGTCGTACCTCAAGTAAAATTCCCGGGTCCTCCACCAGGGCCCCAGGTCCTCCACCAGAACCCTCAGGAGGGGTAGTCCCATGCACGACGAACGCCGCCGGATCGAGGAGCGCGTCGAGCGCGTCCACAACCAGCGCATCAAGGCCGCGATCTACGCCGCCACCGTTCCGCTCACGGTCGAGTCCTGGCAGGCGCCGGGCGAGCCGGTGCCGTTCTCCGAGGCCGCCGAGGCCGCCTACGAGCCCTTCGCCATGGACACCCCCTGGGGACCGCCGTGGGGGACCACCTGGTTCCGGATGCGCGGGCGGGTGCCGGCCGAGTGGGCGGGCCGGCGCGTCGAGGCCGTCTTCGACCTGGGCTTCGTCGGCGACTGGCCGGGCAACCAGGCCGAGGCCCTGGTCCACCGTGTGGACGGCACCCCGCTGAAGGCGGTCAACCCGCAGAACCAGTACGTGCCGATCGCGCACCCCGCGACGGGCGGGGAGGAGATCGACTACCTGGTCGAGGCCGCCTCGAACCCCGACATCCTCGCGAACGACTTCGCGGCCCCGACCCCCCTCGGCGATGTGCTCACCGCCGGCGACACGCCCCTCTACACCTTCCGCCGCGCCGACCTCGCGATCCTCGACGAGGAGGTCTGGCACCTCTCCCTGGACGTCCAGGTGCTGCGCGAACTGATGCTGGAGCTGGGCGAGCACGACCCCCGCCGGCACGAGATCGCGCACGCGCTGGACCGCGCGATGGACGCTCTCGACCTGGACGACGTCGCGGGCACCGCGGCGGACGCCCGCACGGTGCTGCGCCCGGTCCTCGCCAAGCCGGCGCACGCCAGCGCGCACACCCTCTCCGCGGTCGGCCACGCGCACATCGACTCGGCGTGGCTGTGGCCGATCCGCGAGACCAAGCGCAAGACCTCCCGCACCTTCTCCAACGTCACCGCGCTCGCCGAGGAGTACGAGGAGTTCGTCTTCGCCTGCTCGCAGGCCCAGCAGTACGAGTGGGTGCGCGACAACTACCCCCAGGTGTGGGAGCGGATCAAGAAGGCCGTCGTCGACGGCAGTTGGGCGCCGGTCGGCGGCATGTGGGTGGAGGCCGACGGCAACCTGCCCGGCGGCGAGGCCATGGCACGCCAGCTGATCCACGGCAAGCGCTTCTTCATGGACCACTTCGGCATCGAGACCAAGGGCGTGTGGCTGCCGGACTCCTTCGGCTACACCGCCGCCTACCCGCAGCTCGCGCGCCTCGCCGGCAACGACTGGTTCCTCACCCAGAAGATCTCCTGGAACCAGACCAACAAGTTCCCGCACCACACCTTCTGGTGGGAGGGCATCGACGGCACCCGCGTCTTCACCCACTTCCCGCCCGTCGACACCTACAACGCCGAGTTCTCCGGCAAGGAGATGGCCCACGCGGTCCGCAACTACCAGGACAAGGGCCGCGGTACGACGTCCCTGGCGCCCTTCGGCCACGGCGACGGCGGTGGCGGCCCCACCCGCGAGATGATGGAGCGCGCCCGGCGCCTGGCCGACCTGGAGGGCTCCGCGAAGGTCCGCGTCGAGCACCCGGACGCGTTCTTCGCCGCCGCCCGTGAGGAGTACCCGGACGCCCCGGTGTGGGCCGGCGAGCTGTACCTGGAACTGCACCGCGCCACGTACACCACCCAGGCCCGCACCAAGCAGGGCAACCGCCGCAGCGAACACCTGCTGCGCGAGGCGGAGTTGTGGGCGACGACGGCCGCTCTGCACGTGCCGGGCCACGCCTACCCCTACGAGCGCCTCGACCGCCTCTGGAAGACGGTCCTGCTCCACCAGTTCCACGACATCCTGCCGGGCTCGTCCATCGCGTGGGTGCACCGGGAGGCGGAGGCGGAGTACGCGCGCGTCGCCGAGGAACTGCGGACGCTGACCCGGGAGGCGATCGAGGCGCTGGGCGCCGGCGAGTCACGGGCGTTCAACACCAGCCCGTTCGACCGGCACGAGGTGGTCCGCGACGCCGACGGCCGGACGCGCGTCGTCGACGTGCCGGCCGGCGGCAGCGCCCCGCTCGGCGACACCCCGGTCCACGCCCCGGTGACCGTCACCGACCGCGTCCTCGACAACGGCCTCGTCCGTGTCGAACTCGCCGACGACGGCACCCTCGCCTCCGTCCGCGACCTCCGCGCCGGCCGCGAGGTCCTCGCCGGGCCGGGCAACCTGCTGCGCCTGCACACCGACCTGCCCAACTACTGGGACGCCTGGGACATCGACAAGCACTACAAGAACCGCTACACCGACCTGCTGGACGCCGAGTCGATCACCGTGGTGGAGCAGGACCCCCTGCTCGGCGCCCTGCGGGTCGAGCGCGCCTTCGGCCGCGGCTCGCGGATCGTCCAGACGATCACCCTCCGCTCCGGCAGCCCCCGCGTCGACATCGAGACCGAGATCGACTGGCACGAGGCCGAGAAGATCCTCAAGGCCGCCTTCCCGGTGGACGTCCGCGCCTCGCACTCGTCCGCCGAGATCCAGTTCGGGCACGTCCAGCGCCCCACGCACACCAACACCAGCTGGGAGTCGGCGCGCTTCGAGGTCTCCGGCCACCGCTGGGTGCACATCGGCGAGCCCGGCTACGGCGTCGCGGTCCTCAACGACTCGACGTACGGACACGACGTCACGCGCACGGTCCGCGAGGACGGCGGCACGACCACCACCGTCGCCCTCAGCCTGGTCCGCGCCCCGCGCGTGCCCGACCCGGAGGCCGACCAGGGCCGCCACCGCTTCACCTACGCGCTGCTGCCCGGGGCGAGCATCGAGGACGCGGTCGCCGAGGGCTACGCCCTCAACCTCCCGCTGCGCGTCGCGGACTCGGCGGGCGCCGCGGAGCCCGTCGTCTCCGTGACCGGCGAGGGCGTGACCGTCGAGGCGGTGAAGCTCGCCGACGACCGCTCCGGCGACGTCGTCGTGCGGCTCTACGAGTGCCGCGGCGGTCGTGCCGCCGGCGTCCTGCGCACCGGGTTCCCGCTCGCCGGCGCCCAGGTGACCGACCTGTTGGAGCGCCCGCTCCAGGACGCGGAGATCGACGGCGACGGCGGCGTCCCCGTCACGCTGCGGCCCTTCCAGATCCTCACCCTGCGCCTGCGGAGGCGCTGAACCGTGCCCACGCCGACACCCGGCGTGCTGTGGATCGAGCCGCCGGCCCCCGCCGACCTCGACCCGCACGCCACGGTCCTGGCCGTCGAACTGGAGGGAGAACCGGACCTGTACCGCGGCCAGCACCGCTTCTGACCCGCTGAGCGCCGTGAAGGGGCGCGGGGAACTGCGCGCCAAGCCCCCACGCCCCGCACCCGGCACACCACCTGAAGCGGCAGCACCTACAGCGGCAGCACCTGCGCCGCCGACCCGACCGGCGGCGCAGGCGAGGGAACGGCCGGCAACACCGGGGCCGCCGTCGCTTCCTCCCCCGCCCGCCGCTGCGCCGGGACGGAGACCGGCCGCAGCTGCCGGGGAGCGGACACGACGGTGTAGTCCTGGCCGAGGAACGGCGGCACGATCTCCCCGGGGTCGTCGCCCAGAGCCAGCCGCACGGCTGCCCAGGGGGCGTTGATCCCGCACAGCGACAGCTGGTGCAGCCCGCCGGCCGGACGCGTGTTGACGTCCATCAGCACCGGCTGCTCGCCGAACATCCGGAACTGGATGTTGGAGAGATGGTGCAGCCCGAACCCCTCGGCGATCCGTCGCGCCGGCTCCAAGAACTGCTCGTGCACGGTGAAGCCCCGGCGACGCCCGTTCTTCGTCCGCCCGATGGCCAGCCGGACCACGTTGTCACGCCCGGTGAGGCAGTCGACGGACACCTCCGGCTGCTCCAGCCGGGGCATCACGAGCCAGTCCACCGGCTCGTCCGCCTGCCGCAGCGTCTCCAGCACCATGTCGAGCTGGACGTAGGACGTCGGGAACCCGCTGAGGTGCAGCAGCGAGAAGGGGGCACGCGTGACCATGCGGAAGCCCACCCCGCCCGCGCCCGAGGCCGGCTTGAAGCACGCCTTGTGGCCGCCGGCCTCCAACTCCTCGACGGCCGCGAGGAGTTCATCGGCGCTGCGGACCCGCCACCACGGCGGCACCGGCACCCCGATCGCCTTGACGGCCTCGTAGGCGATCACCTTGTCGTGGAAGACGGCGACTGCCTCCGGCGGCGGCGCCAGCAGCGCCGTACCGACCGCCTCGAACTCGGCCCGGTGCGCCACGACCGCCGCCTGGTGCAGCCGCGGCACGAACACGTCGATCGAGCGCCTCGCGCACACGTCGAGGGCGAATTCGACGTACGCAGCGGGGGAGAGCCCCTCCGGCTCCAGTTCGGCGGTGTCGGCGGCGGCGAGGACGGGGGAATCGGGGTCGCCGTGGGTCGCATGGATGTCGACGGCCCGGTCGCTGGGATTTCTCCGCAGCTGATCCATGAAGAACACGTTCTCCGCGTACGTGCGGTTGAGCCAGACGCGTACGCGAGAGACCATGCAGGCCGCCTTTCACGGTTCGCGGGCACGGCGGAGCGGGGCCGGCCCGGCCTGGGGGTGGTGGAAGGGACACCGAACCGCCCTCGCGTGAAGGGTTCCGGGGCGCTGGTGTCGGGGCGATCATACGGCTTCGCGGGGCCGCCGCGTGCAACGTGCGGGTTACGGAATGACCCCTCCCACCCACCCCTCCCGGGGGTCTCCGACAACCCGCAATACACTCCGGTGGCCCTTGCCGACCGGGGCGCGCGTATGTTGTCGTGGTGCCTCCGTGTGATCGCGAGGGGGTAGACAGGTGACATCGACGGCCGGCGGTGCCGGACAGCTGCTGGCCATCAGCGACCTGCACATCGGGTACGCCGAGAACCGCGAGCTGGTGGAGAAGATGCGGCCCGACACCGACGACGACTGGCTGCTGGTGGCCGGGGACGTCGCGGAGAGCGTGTCCCGCGTCCGCTGGGCCCTGGAGCTCCTCGCCGGCCGCTTCCGCAAGGTGATCTGGGCCCCCGGCAACCACGAGCTGTGGACCCACCCGTCCGACCCCGTCACCCTGCGTGGCGTCGCGCGCTACGAGCACCTGGTCGAGATGTGCCGCGAGCTGGGGGTGACGACCCCGGAGGACCCCTACCTGGTCTGGGACGGCCCCGGCGGCCCGGTGGCCGTGGCGCCGCTGTTCCTGCTGTACGACTACTCCTTCCTGCCGGCCGGTTCGACGACCAAGGACGAGGGGCTGGCGTACGCCTACTCGACGGGGGTCGTCTGCAACGACGAGCACCTGCTCCACCCCGACCCCTATCCCACGCGCGAGGCATGGTGCCGCGCCCGGGTTGAGGAGACCGAGCGGCGGCTCGCGGAGATCCCCGAAGAGCTGCCCACCGTGCTGGTCAACCACTACCCGCTGGACCGCCACCCGACCGAGGTCCTGTGGTACCCCGAGTTCGCCATGTGGTGCGGCACCCGGCTGACGGCCGACTGGCACCGCCGGTTCCGGGTGGAGACGATGGTCTACGGGCACCTGCACATCCCCCGGACCACCTGGCACGACGGCGTCCGCTTCGAGGAGGTCTCGGTGGGCTATCCGCGCGAGTGGCGGGGGCGCGAGGAGCCGCCGGGCCGGCTGCGCCGCATCCTGCCCGAGGAGGACACGACGCCGTGATCGAGGAACTGCTGCCCGACCCGGTCGTGTCCGTCGAGGTGCACGGCGACGACGGGAGCGAGCCGGCGCCGCTGTACCCGCAGGAGGCGGCGGTCGTGGCGCAGGCCGTCGGCAGGCGGCGGCGCGAGTTCGCCGTCGTACGCACCTGCGCGCGCCGTGCCATGGAGAAGCTCGGCGTGCCCCCGCAGGCCGTCCTGCCCGGCGAGCGCGGCGCCCCGGGCTGGCCGGCCGGGCTGGTCGGCAGCATGACCCACTGCGAGGGCTACGGCGCCGCGGCGCTGGTCCGTGAGACCGATCTGGCCTCGCTCGGCATAGATGCCGAACCGCACGCGCCGCTCCCGGAGGGTGTGCTGGAGGTCGTCGCGCTGCCGGGCGAGCAGGAGCGGCTGCGTCTGCTGAGCGCGCGCCACCCGGGGGTCCACTGGGAGCGTCTGCTCTTCAGCGCCAAGGAGTCCGTCTACAAGGCGTGGTTCCCGCTGACCGGGGAGTGGCTGGACTTCTCCGAGGCCGACATCCACCTCGCCGTCGGTCCCGAGGGGGTACTGCACGGCCGCTTCCGCGCGGAGCTCCTCGTGCCCGGTCCCGTGGTCGGCGGTCACCGGCTCGGCGCCTTCGACGGCCGGTGGACGATCCAGCGGGGGCTGGTGGCCACCTCGGTGACGGTGCCGCACGCCTGACGGCGTGCGGTGACCGCTCCCCGGACTCAGCGCTCCGGGCACCAGCTCCGCAGCAGCCGGAAGAACTCCTCCTCGTTGCCCCGCAGGCCGGCCTTCGCCAGCGCCTGCTCCGCCTCGGCGAGGACGACGGGCGGGACGACGGCCGGCCGGCGGACGTCCGGCGGCCCGGTCTCCGTGTCGAACGCCGCTCTCACGGTGTGCAGCAGACGCAGATACGCCTGCACGGCGGTGCGTTCCCGGTCGGTCGGTACGGCAGTGGGCATCGGTCGGCTCTCCCCGCCTCGTCGTCGCCACCCGTGCCGCGGCGGCACGTACGCCCCCGCACTCGGCGGCGCACTCCCAGCTTGCCGTCCACCACTGACAATCGGGCCCGGCGGCGCCCCGGTTCGCCCGCTCGGCGCAGGCCGGGCCACCGGGCCCGTCCGGCGGATCGTGCCGCGGACCTAGTGCTGAGGTCCCATGTAGCCCAGAGACGCCTCGATCCGCCCCGCCAGATGGTCGCGCTGCACCGGTCCGCGCTGCGCCGAACCCGCCAGCCAGGTGCGGCACTTGCTGGCGAGCAGCAGCCCGAAGCTCTCCGCGTCCCTCTCGTCGTCGAGGTCGAACCGGGTGCGTGCGGCCACCTTCAGAACGGTCGCCTGGAGGTCGGCGGTGTCGTCGAGTAAACGGGCCGCGACCGCGGCGCCCTCGACGTGATGGCTGCAGTGCCCTGCCTTCATGTGCCACAGCTCGTGCCCGAGGATCACCAACTGGTGGTCGGGGGCGGTGCGTTCCTCGATGACGACGAGGTCCTGGTCGGCCATGTCGAGCCACAGCCCGCTGGCCGTGCCGATCGGGAAGGCGGCCGTGCGGAAGTGGACGGGGCGGCCGCGGCGTCTGCTCATCCCGTCGCACAGCGCGCCGTAGAGGTCGGTCGGACGCGCCGGCGCGGGCAGGTTCAGCTCCGCGACCAGCTCGCCGCACAGACGGCGCATTTCCCTAGCGATGCCCACAGATTCTCTCCCGGATCACGACTCGGGCCGCTTGACGCTCTCCAAGAGCATGTCCAGCCACTCGGCGACCTTGTCGCGGTGCTGGTCGGTGGGCAGTTGGGCGGCCCGCCAGGCGATCCCGCGCACGCCGTGGTCCTGGAGCAGCCGCTCCAGCGGGTCCTCGGCCGCCCCCGCCGCCTCCCGCTCCCGGTCGGCGAGTTTCTGGAGCAGCTCCTGCTCGGTGCGCTGCAGCGCGTCCGCGAGAGCCTCGGGGTCCTCGGCCGTGAGGAAGCCGGCGTGCACCCGGAAGAAGCGCTGGATGGCGTCGCAGTGCTCCATCGTGGGGCGCCGGTCGCCGTTGATGAGGGCGCCGGCCTGCTGCCGCGACATCCCGGCGCCGTCGGCGATCTCCTGCTGGGTGTATCTGCGCCCGTTGCTTTTGAGACGTGTGCGCCGCAGCAGGTCCAGGCGTTGCAGGAAACGGGTCTGCACATCGGGCTCGCCGGCGCGGCGGCCGCGCAGCAGCTCCCGGACGACGGGCTCGCAGACACCGCAGGCCACGGAGAGCCGGACGGTGTCGAAGACCTCCGCGTGCGGCACGCCCAGCCGGTCGGCGAGTGCGGTGACGCGGAAGATCACGGCCGGCAGGGTGGCCGTCGCCGTGGCGCCCGGAACCTCGTAGCGATCCGTCACCGCCAGGTCTCCTACGTCTCTCACACACTTCTCGCGAGTGGTTGCCGTGAACTTCCCGGAGAGTAGCGGTTGGTTCGAACTCACATCCAGGTCTCGCCACAACTGTGGCCAATTTCAGCCGTCGACCGGCATGGAATGCCACGATAGTTGACACGGAAAGCTTCGGGGCATCAGGATCGGTGCGCCGCGTGAAGGCCGCATAGGCAAGAGGGGTGACCTCCCGATGGCACACCAGGCAGGAGGGCAGCGGTCCGCGTTGCGGTCCGTCCCCGAGGGTTCCGAGGCTCAGTCGTATCTGCAGGACTACGCCGCCTTCATGGAGGCCGTGCCCTTTCCTTCCGTGGTCGTCGACCACCGCTGGGACGTCGTTCTGGCCAACAGCGCGTTCGCGTCCCTCTTCCGTGAGGTCGCGCCCCATCCGACGGCCATGCCGGGCGACAACTTCCTGAGGTTCGTCCTGTTCCACCCGGACGCCGCCCATGTGCTCGGGGACCACGAGTCGCGCTGGTGCCTTCCGATGCTGGCCCACTTCGCCGACACCGTGGAGCGCCACGGTCACGACCACGGGCTGCAGGCCATCCGGCGGGAGATCGCGCAGGACCCCCTCATGGAGGCCGCCTACCGGCAGGGTCTGCCGCACTGGGTGCGCGCCGTCGGTGAGGCCGCCGTGGAGCACGACGGGGCGGTGCGCCCGCTGCTGCACCCCGACCCTCGCTGGGGAGCCACGGACTGCCGGATCGTCGCCGAGACGACGAAGGTCCTCAGGGACATGGGCTGCACCCGGGTCACCATGGTGCTGCGCGAGCCGCGTCGCCCCGCACCCGCCGCCCCCCGCCGTCGGTCCCAGGACCGACGCTCCACAAGCCATCTCATGGTGGTGCCCACCCCCGAGGCCTGACCGGGCACCGTCGGCGTTCAGGTCGCCGACGGCGCCACGGTCGGGCCGGGGTGCCACGACACGCCGGCTCCGGCTCGCCCGTACCTGCGGCGCTTCGCCGGACACGTCGACAACGGGCGCCCGGGTGTCAGCGACCCGGCGATCGTCACGGAGCAGCCCGGTCCGCCCCGCCGCTCACAGCGGCGTGAGGTGCCCCGGTCGCGACGGTCGGGGCACCAGCGTCTCCGGCCCGGACGGCATCGCCGCGCGGTCGCGGGACGGCTTCCGGGACAGCAGCACCACGCCCCTGGACGCCAGCAGCGCGCCCGCGAGGGCCAGCAGCACACCGACCGCCCCGCCCTGGAGCCGCTCGCCCAGCAGGGACAGGCCGATCACCGCGGCCGCCACCGGATTGCTCAGGGTCACCACGGCGAGCGGGGCGCCGAGCCCGCCCCGGTAGGCGGTCTGCGACAGCAGCAGCCCGCCGCTCGCGAAGGCCGCGACGATCAGGGCCACGCCCACCACCTGGGCACCGAGCGGCGGACCGGAGGAGTCGGTCGCGGCCACCGTCACCGTCTGGGTGAGGGCCGAGCCGACCCCGGAGGCGATCCCGGACGCGCCGGCGTGCCGCAGTCCGGGCCGGGTGCCGGGCCGGGCCAGTACGCAGATCAGCACGGACGCCGACCCCGCGACCGTCAGCGCCTCGGGCACGCTGAGCACGTCGTCGGGCGCGGACCCGGACGCCGTGCCGAGCAGCGCGCCCAGACCGGCCAGCGTGAAGGCGGTGCCCCGCCACTCCACCGCGCTGACCCGGCGGCCCGCGAGCCAGGCCCCCATCGGCACCGCGGCGACCAGCGTCAGCGCCCCCAGCGGCTGAACCACCGTCAGCGGTCCGTAGTTCAGGGCGACGACGTGCAGTACCGCGCCGGAGGCGTTCAGTGCCACCGATACCCACCACACGGCGCTGCCGAGCAGGCGCAGCTTGCCCGAGCGGGCGGCGAGCCGTTCCTGGGCGACGGCGGCGGCCGCGTAGGCGACCGCGGAGAACAGGGACAGGATCACGGCGAGAACGGTGGCGCTCATCGGCCCGACTCCATGAACGCCGGCTCCTGCGCCGGTGACGCCGCGGTCGGAGTCCGCCGTGACGCCGTCCGCTGTGCCGGTACGACGGCCCGGGAGCCGGACGGGGGCGTGTGGACGACCGGCCGGACCAGGGCGAAGGCCGCTGCGAGCAGCGCGGCCGCGACGATCGCGTCGAGCCAGTAGTGGTTGGCGGTGCCCACGATCACCAGCAGGGTCAGCAGCGGATGCGTCAGCCACAGCCAGCGCAGCCGCGACCGGGTCGCCACGATCAGGCCGGCGGCCAGCATCAGCGCCCAGCCGAAGTGCAGCGAGGGCATGGCCGCGAACTGGTTCGACAACTGGTCGGTCTCGGGGGAGCCGTACACGGACGGCCCGTACACCTGCGCGGTGTCCGTCAGCCCGGTCGCCGCGAGCATCCGCGGCGGGGCGAGCGGGAACGTCAGATGCAGCACCAGCGCGGCCGCGGTGAGGGCGGCGAGCGTCCGGCGGGCCCGGACGTAGTGGCCGGGGCGCCGCAGGTACAGCCAGACCAGGAAGGCCGCGGTCGCGGGGAAGTGGACGGCGGCGTAGTAGGTGTTCGCCAGCCGCACCAGTGTGTCGCTGTGCAACAGCAGGGACTGCACCCCGCCCTCGGCCGGGAGGCGGACGGCCCGCTCCAGGTCCCACACCCGATACGCGTTGCGGAATGCCTCGTCGGTGTGTTCGGTCGCGAGCAGCCGGCCGGACTTGTAGACGAGGAAGAGCCCTGCGACCAGCAGGAACTCCCGGACGAGAGGCGGCCGCTCTATCGCGGTGCCGTCCTCTGCAGGCTCGGTGCGGGCATTCATCCCCCGGCCCCTTCACTGACGGTGGTGCGGAAAACTCATCGATACGGTGACGTACCGGTACGCCAGTGTACCGATACGCACCTGTACCGGTACACTGGCGTATCGATTGCGTACGACACACTGGACCACGGGCCTCTGGCCGCAGGACCGGAAGTGACCGGAGCGAGGAGACGGACCCATGACGTCGCAGGCCGCGGAGCGACCGGAGACGGTCGGAGCCTCGAGCCGCTCCAAGTTGACGCGGGAGCGTGAGCAGGAGTTCTTCGACGCGGTGATCGAACAGATCCGCGAGTGTGGATACGACGCGGTGACGATGGAGGGTGTCGCCACCAGCACGCGGTGCAGCAAGTCCACGCTGTACCGGCAGTGGAAGACCAAGCCCCAGTTCGTGGCCGCGGCCCTGCGCTCCAGACGCCGGGTGTGCTTCGAGGGGATCGACAGCGGCTCACTGGCCGAGGACCTGCGGCACGTCGCCCGGGTGCTCGGGGAGTGGTCGGGCCGGGACCACCGGCTCGTCCAGGCGCTCGGTCACGCGGTCCTGGAGGACCAGGAACTGGCACGGGCGCTGCGCGAGACGCTCGTCGAGCCGGAGATCGCCGCGGTCGAGAGGATCCTGCGGCGCGGCGTTGAACGCGGGGAGATCGCCGCCGACCACCCGGCGCTGCCGTACGTGGCCCCGCAGATCTTCGGCGTGCTGCGGGTGCGGCCCATGCTGGAGGGCCGGGACGCCGACCCGGACTTCCTGCTGGAGTTCGTGGAGTCGGCCGTGCTGCCGGCGCTCGGACTCACCTGAGGACCCAGGCCGCGTCGTCCGAGGGATGACGGGACGACCGGCCTGCTCGCGCCGCACCGTGGGGACGGGGGCGGCGCACACCCCGGCCGGGTGGGGCACCTGCGGAGCGGCGAGGTGCCCCGCCCGGCCGAACAGGACCGGGCGGTTCTCAGACGCTCTGCCCGTCGCCTCCGCCGGACGACACCTCGATCCCCTGGGTGATCTCGTCGATCAGGGACTCCTTCTGGTCGGCGTCGATGCCGAAGCGGACCACGACCAACCGCCCGGAGCCGCCGGGCGAGCGGAACGCGAGCGACTCGACCAGACCGTCCGCGCCCTTGCTGGTGACCGCCTTCCAGCGGACCAGATAGCCCTTCTGCCCGGCCACGGTCACCGCCTTCGACGCCAGCACCTGGTGCGAGGTGATCTCCCCGTAGCTGTCGCCGCCGTACGACTCCTCGGCGTTCGCCGCGATGTCCGCCTTCGCGACCTGCTCGGGCGTGCTGCCCTTGGCGCCGAGGGCCTCGGCGGGCGCCGAGTACGCGCCGCCCTCGGTGCACGACTTGGACGTGTCGCCGGGGCACTTGTAGCCGTCGTCCGACGTCATCTGCGCGCCCATGGCGAAGGCCTGGCCGGTCCAGCCCTCCGGCACCCGCATGCTGATCCCGTTCACGGGGTCGGACAGCGTGCCGCCGCCCTCGACCTCCGGTGCCCGCGGCTGCCCGGGTTCGGGGGACTCGCCGTCGCGGCCGCCCGAGCCCTCGTCGCCGAACGGCCCGCCCCGGCCACCGTCCCGCCCGTCCTGTCCCTGCTGAGAGTCGGCGCGGCTCGCGCCGCCGTCGTCGGTCAGCGCGTACACACCGACACCGATGCAGGCGAGCACCGCGGCCGCCGCCGTGACGGCTATCCCGATCCGCAGGCCGCGCCGGCGCCCGCCCGGCTGATGGACCGGATATCCGGGGTATCCCAGGTGTCCGGGATACCCCGGATACGCCTGGTGCCCCGCCGGACCGGGAGCCCCGGCGCTCCCCGGATAAGCGGGGAACGCCGCCTGGGTCTGCTGCGCGTGCGGGGCCGGCGCCGGCCCCGTCGGGGGACCCCAGCCCGCGGCCGACCCCGCCGGACGGGTCTGGTCCGTCCACGCCTTGCCGTCCCACCAGCGCTCCGTCGCGGGACCGTCACTTGTCTGCCCGGGGTCGGGGTACCACCCGGGAGGAGTCAGCTGCGTCATGTCCCCACCGTAGGGGGCCTCGGTGAAAGAGGGATGAGAGGGCTGCCGGTCCGTGGAGGCGGGAGCCACCGGGGCCCGCACGCCCGTCGCGGGGAACCAGGGACCGACGCCGGGTCAGTCCAGCACCAGGCGCACCGGGGCTTTTGTCGCGGCCGGCGGCAGGCGCAGTCCGTCCCGCCCCGGCGTCACCGACCCCAGCACGCTCGGATGCCGGGCCCCCGTGCTCGCCGGGACCGTGCCGGGCAGACCGTGCGCCGTCAGGAACCCCAGGACCGCGAACGCGTACGCCTCCTTCGCGTCCGAGGCGAGCCCGAGCTCGTCGGAGCGGCGCACCGCGACCCCCGGCAGCAGCTCGCCCAGCATCCGCATCAGCACCGGATTGCGGGTGCCGCCCCCGGACGCGATCACCTCGGTGGCGCCCACCGACCGCACCGCGTCCGCGACCGTGCGGGCCGTGAGGTGGGTCAGCGTCGCGATCACGTCCTCGGCGGGCAGCGTGCCGACCCCGGCCAGCGCCTCGTGCAGATACCCGACGTGGAACAGTTCCTTGCCGGTCGTCTTGGGCGCGGGCAGCGCGTAGTACGGCTCCTCCAGCAGCCGCTCCAGCAGCACCGGCTCGATCCGGCCACGGGCGGCGAGGGCGCCGTCCACGTCGCACGCCAGCCGTCCGCCGCTGAAGCCGTGTGCCGCCGCGTCGATCAGCGCACACGCCGGCCCGGTGTCGAAGGCGGTCCCGTCGGGCGCCGTGAGATTGGCGATCCCGCCGAGGTTCAGGGCCGCCGGCCTGCCCGGCCTGCCGCGCAGCCACAGCAGGTCGACCAGGCTCACCAGCGGGGCGCCCTGGCCGCCGGCGGCGATGTCCCGGGGCCGGAAGTCGGCGACGACGGGCAGCCCCGTCGCCTCGGCGATCCACGCGGGCTGCCCGAGCTGGAGCGTGCCGTGCACCCGGCCCTCGTCGACCCAGTGGTACACCGTCTGCCCGTGCGAGGCCACCAACTCGGCCCGCCCCTCGCACAGTTCACGGTCGGCGCGGACGGCCGCCGCCGCGAAGGCACGCCCGATCAGGGTGTCGAGCCGGCACACCTCCGCCAACGTGGTCGTCCCGGGCGGCAGCGCCGCGGCGAGCGCCGGGCGCAACGTGTCGTCGTAGGGCTCGCTCACCATCCCGAGCGGCCTCAGCACGAGACGGTCACCGACGAGGCTCAGCTCGGCCGCCGCCGCGTCGATGGCGTCGTAGGACGTGCCGGACATCAGCCCGATCACCCGCATCCGTTCACCTCGCCTCCTTCGAAGCTCCCCGCGCCGGGAGTGTGGCGAGGGCCAGCACACTGACCGCGCAGGTGGCCGCCGCGTAGTACGCCGGGATGTCCACGTCGCCGGTCCGTTCGATCGTCTCCGTGATGATGAGCCCGGCACAGCCCGAGAACACCGCATTGGACAGGGCGTAGGCGAGTCCCAGGCCCGTGTAGCGGACGGTGGTCGGGAACATCTCCGACAGCATCGCCGGCCCCGGCCCGGCCATCAGCCCCACCACGGCGCCCGCGGCGAACACCGCCAGACCCTTGACGGCCTCGGGGGCGCCCGGGTCCTGGAGCAGGTTCAGCAGCGGCACCGCGAGGACCACCACCAGCAGCGCCCCGGACAGCATCACCGGCCGTCGGCCCAACCGGTCGCTGAGCAGCCCCGCCGGGACGATGGTCACCGCGAAGCCGAGGTTGGCCAGCACGGTGGCGGTCAGCGCCTGCTGGAAGCTCGCGTCCAGACTGCTCTGGAGGTAGGACGGCAGCACGACCAGGAAGGTGTACCCGGCCGCCGCCCAGCCCATGATCCGCCCGGCGCCCAGCGCGATCGCCCGCACCACCTCGCGCGGGGGCGGTCGGCGCGCCTCGCGCCGCTCGCTGAACGCCGGTGTCTCCTCGAGCCGCAGCCTCAGCCACAGCGCGCCCAGCCCCATCGGCAGCGTCAGCAGGAACGGCAGCCGCCAGCCCCAGTCCCCGAGCTGGGCCTCCGTCAGCACGGTGGCGAGCAGCGCCGCCACGCCCGCCCCGCCGAGCAGCCCGAGCGCGACGGTGAACGACTGCCACGAGCCGTACAGCCCGCGCCTGCCCGGCGGAGCGAACTCCGTCATGACCGCGACCGCGCCCCCGAACTCTCCTCCCGCCGACAGCCCCTGAACAACCCTCAGGAACGTGAGCAGCCAGGGCGCCAGAGCGCCCGCCGTCTCGTACGTCGGCAGCGCGCCGATCAGGGTCGTCGCGCCCGTCATCAGCGCGATCACCAGGATCAGCACGGGCCGCCGGCCGATGCGGTCGCCCAGCCGCCCGAACAGCGCCGCCCCGACCGGCCGGAAGAAGAAGGCGAGCGCGAAGGAGGCGTACGTCTTCACCAGGGCCTCGGCCTCGCCGCCGCCCTCGGGGGTGAAGAAGCGGGCCGCGATGACGGTGGCGAAGTAGCCGTAGACACCGAACTCGTACCACTCGATGAAGTTGCCCACCGAACCGGCGACCAGCGCGCGGCGGGACCGCTCCGGCCTCGTGCCGGTGACCTTCGCAGGCGCGTTCATGGCGTGTCTCCCGTCCCGTCACCGCTGTTGAGCCCCGGCAGTCGAAAATAAGCGTCAGTTCACCGCCGTTGACTGTCAATAACTTTCACGAGGGCCTCACCCGTGGCGACCACAGTCTCCCGACCACCCGACGCCGGGCCTGCCGGAGGGCTAGGCTCGCCCTGTACGCCAGTCGGACGACCGGGGGAGGCAGCGGGATGACGGTGGTACCGCCGGCGGCGGGCGCCTCGGGCTCCCTGTGGGAGCGGGACGAGGAGATCGCCGCGGTCGCCGGCGCGCTCGACGCCCTGTGCGTGGACCGCGCGTCGTCGGGCGGCCTGCTGCTGTTACGGGGCGAGGCCGGCCTCGGCAAGACCGCGCTGCTCGCCGAGACCCGCCGGATGGCCGAGGGGCGCGGCTGCACGGTGTGGTCGGCGCGTGGCGGCGAGACCCTCCGCTCCGTCCCCTTCAACGTCGTACGCCAACTGCTGCAGCCCGCCCTGGTCTCCCTGCTCCCCGAGGAGGCCCGGGAGTACCTGGGGGACTGGTACGAGGTCGCCGGCCCGGCCCTCGGCATCGCCGACCCCGGCGGGCGGCAGCCCGACCCGCAGGGTGTGTGCGACGGACTCGTCGTCGCCGTGCGCCGACTCGCCAAGCGCGACTGGCCGCTGGTGCTGCTCATCGACGACGCGCACTGGGCGGATCAGGAGACACTGCGCTGGCTCGCCGCGTTCGCCGAGCGGCTGGACGACCTGTCCGTGCTGGTCGTGGTGGCTCGCCGACCCGGCGAGGAGACCGGCGAGAGCGCCCGCCACCTCGACGCGGTCGCCGCCGCCGCGGGCCACCCGGAGACGATGCTGAGCGCCCTCACCCCGGACGCCTCCGCCGGGCTCACCCGCGCGACGCTGGGCAGGCACGCCGACGCCCCGTTCTGCCGCGAGGTCTGGGCCGTCACCGGCGGCAACCCCTACGAGACCGTCGAGCTGCTCGCGAAGGTGCAGGAGAGCGAGCTGGAGCCGACCGAGTCCTCGGCCGGTGAACTGCGCGCGCTGAACCGCTCGGCGCGCGGCGGCGGACTCGTCGCCCGCCTGGAGGGGCTCGGCATCGACGCGACCCGCTTCGCCTGGGCGGCCGCGATACTCGGCACCGGCATATCCGTCGACCTGGTCGCCCGGCTCACCACCATGGGCCGTGAACAGGCCGTTCGCTGCGCCGAGTTGCTGTGCTCGGCCCGTATCCTCACCGTCCCCGACCCGGCGGGCGCCCAGGCCGACGACGGCGACCTGGAGTTCGTCCACCCGCTGATCGCCTCCGCCGTCTACCACTCCATCCCGGACGCCCTGCGCACCGCGATGCACGGCATCGCCGCGCAGATCGTCACCGACTCCGGCCGCGGCGCCGCCGCCGCGTCCCGGCATCTGCTCCAGGTCCACCCGGACGACGACGTCGAACTCGTCGAGCAGCTGCGCGAGGCCGCCCGGGAGCACCTCGCCGTCGGCGCGCCCGACGCGGCCCGCCGCTGTCTCGAACGCGCCCTGCAGGAGCCGCCCCGGCCCGATGTGCACGCGCGCGTGCTGTACGAACTGGGCTGCGCGACCCTGCTCACCGCGCCCGCCCGCACCATCGGCCACCTCCAGACCGCGCTCGCCATGCCCGGCCTGGACGGGCCGACCCGCGTCGACGCCGTCTTCCGCCTTTCCCAGGCACTGCTCCACAACGACCAGCTCGAACAGGCCGTCCGCACGGTCGAGGCCGAGGCCGCACGGCTCGAGGAGGGCCCCGCCCGGCTGCGGTTGCGGGCCGTGCAGTACATGTGGGAGGGGGTCCACGCCGGTGAGGCGCAGTCCCCGGGCCGCTCCGAGCGGCTCGCCGCACTCGCCCGTACCTGCACCGGCCGCGACAACTCCGAGCGCGCGCTGCTCATCCTGCGCGGCTTCGACGCGATGAACCACGGGGAGAACGCCGAGGAGGTCGTGGAGTCGTGCGACCGCGCGCTCGTCAACGGGCGGCTCGCGCCCGGCCTCGGCTGGACCGACACCGAGTGGGGTGTCGAACTGCTGATGATGCTCGGCAGCGCCTACGCCTACGCGGACCGCCTCGACCGCGCCGAGAACCTCTTCGCCGAGGCCCTGCGCACCTACACCACGGCCGGCTGGAGCGGCGGCCACCTCGCCCTCGCCAACGCCTACCTGGGCCTGGCCTTCCGCAGGCAGGGCCGTCTGAGGGACGCCGAGACCGTCCTGCGCGAATCCCTGCGCCTGGCCGAGCGGGTCGGCCGCGGGCTGCCGCTGTACTGGTCGGCGACCTGCGGCCTGGTCGACACCCTGCTGGCCCGCGGGCATGTGCAGCAGGCCTGGACGATCGCCCAGCAGTACGGCTTCGCCCCGCCCTACCCGTCCACGATCGTCCTTCCGGACGCCCGCTCGGTGCGCGGCAGGCTGCTGCTCGCCGTGGGCCGTACCGAGGAGGCGGTCAACGAACTGGAGGCCGCCGAGAAGGCCGCCGCCGTCCGTGGCGGGCACAACCCGGTGCTGGCACCCTGGACCGTCGACCTCGCCGGCGCCCTCGCCACCCAGGACCCGGCCCGCGCGGCCCGGCTCGCGGCCGACGCCCGGCGCCAGGCCGAGCTGTTCGGCACGGACACCGCCATCGGCGAGGCCCTGCGCTGCGCCGCACGCCTGGAGACCGGCCGGCGCAAGGTGCGCCTCGCCGCGCAGGCGGTCACCTATCTGGAGGCCTCGCCCTGCCAGTACGAGCACGCCGCCGCCCGTGTCGAGTACGGCGTCGCCGCCCGCTCCACGACCGAACTCAACCGGGGTCTGACACTGGCCCGTTCCTGCGGCGCGGACGGTCTGGCCCGGCGGGCCCGGGAGGCGCTGGCGGAACTGGAGTCCTGAGCGCGCCGGGCCGCCCGGAGCCGCCGAGTGGTCCTCGCGGCGCGGCGGAACCCCGCCCGGGGCGCCCCTGACTCACGCCTTCGTGAGCAGCACCCACACCTGGCCCTCGGCGAAGTTCAGCGGTTCACCGTCCGCGGTGGTGAACCGGGTGCCGTCGCCCGGCTCCGGACGCTTCCACAGCGCGGCGTAGGACTTCCCGTCGCGCAGGACCTCCGCCGTGCCCGAGCCGACGGTCTCCGTGTAGGGCGTGTTGCTGCCCCGGGAGTCGAAGTAGTCCGACGGGCGCATCCGCACGTACTGCACGACGACCGTCGCGGGCGTCGGCGGCTGCCCGTCGGCCGCGGTCGCGGCGGTTCCGTCCAGCGCGACCCGGTAGCGGTCGCGGGCGGCGTCCCAGGTGAAGGTGAAGCGGGCCGCCGGATAGCGGACGGTCCGGGTGGGTTCCGTCCTGCCGCCCTCGGGGGCGGCGCCGAAGGTGAGGCCGGCCGGCGCGAGGGCCGCCCTGCCGGGGGCGGAGGACATCAGCCGGTGCGGGCGGAGGTACAGGTTGTGGGGAGCCGCCCTGCCGCCGTCGCGGACGTAGGCGCCGGGGCTGCGGTCGGCGGGCTCGGCGCGCAGCGGGGACCGGTCGATGAGGGGCAGCAGCCGGCTCTGCGCGCCGGAGAAGGCGAGGACGGGGCGGTCGAACTGACGCAGCAGTTCCAGATCCGCCTCCCGGGCGCTGCGCACCGGCCCCACCGTCCGCGGCAGGCTGCTCGCGTACACCGCCATCAACCGGCTGAGCCCGCCCTCGACCTGCTCGACGTAGACGACGTCCGCCGCGCCGAGTCCGGTGTGGGGCCGGGCCGGGCGGGCGTTGTCGATCTTCACCGCGAGTACCGGGCCCGGTGGCGGCGCGGCGCGCGTCGGTGACGCCTCGGGTCCCGGCCTCGGCGCCCGTCCGTCGTCGTCGGGCGCGCCCCCGCCGCTCGTGCAGCCCGCCATCAGCGAGACCACCGCCACCGCCGTCAGGGCGGTCCGCCCTCCGCGCGCTCCGCGTCCCCTGCCCATGCCCACCGCCGCCACCCGCTCAGTCCCTGCCCTCGATGGTGTGGTTGTCCGTTCATCCATGGCCATACCCGGTCGGCACCGGTCCCTACGGGACATGAGCCGATCGCGCAACCCGGCTGGGCCGCCCGGCCCAGCCGCCGGACCGGGAACACGGCGACGGTTCGGCGCCGGGCGGCCCGGGTACCCGGGCCGCCCGGCGTTGCCGGAGGACGAAGGCGTGCGACGGAGGGAGTGCGGGTGATGAGGGCTGTGACATGGCAGGGGAAGCGTGACGTGCGGGTGGAGACCGTGCCCGACCCGCGGGTCGAGGAGCCCACCGACGCCGTCATCCGCGTGACCTCGACGGCGCTCTGCGGTTCCGACCTGCATCTGTACGAGGTGCTGACACCGTTCATGACACCGGGCGACATCCTCGGGCACGAGCCGATGGGCATCGTCGAGGAGGTCGGCCCCGGCGTACCGGACCTCGCGGTCGGCGACCGGGTCGTCGTGCCCTTCCAGATCGCGTGCGGCAACTGCTGGATGTGCCTCGAATCGCTCCCCACGCAGTGCGAGACGACCCAGGTGACCGGCGAGGGCATGGGCGCCGCCATCTTCGGCTACACCCGGCTGTACGGCTCGGTGCCGGGCGGCCAGGCGGAGTACCTGCGCATCCCGCAGGCCCAGTTCGGCCCCATCAAGGTGCCGCAGGGCCCGCCCGACGAACGGTTCCTGTATCTGTCCGACGTGCTGCCCACGGCCTGGCAGGCCGTCGCGTACGCCGACATCCCGCCAGGCGGTTCCGTCGCCGTCCTCGGGCTCGGACCGATCGGTGACATGGCGTGCAGGGTCGCCCAGATCCTGGGTGCCGGACGTGTGTTCGGCGTCGACCTGGTCCCCGACCGGCTGCGCCGGGCGACGGCACGGGGCGTGCGGACGTACGACCTGCGGGCTTTCGACAGCGAGAAGGAGCTGATCGCCGCGATCCGGGACGAGACCGACGGGCGCGGCCCCGACGCCGTGATCGACGCGGTCGGCACCGAGGCCCACGGCAGCCTCGCCGCCCGTCTCGCCCAGCAGGCGTCCGCCCTGCTGCCGAGGAGGCTCGGCGCCACGCTCGCCGAGCGCTTCAGCGTCGACCGGCTCGCCGCCCTGCACACCGCCATCGAGCTGGTGCGCCGCGGCGGCACCCTCTCGCTCTCCGGCGTCTACGGCGGCACGGCCGACCCGTTGCCGATGCTCACCATGTTCGACAAGCAGCTCCAGATCCGGATGGGCCAGGCGAACGTCCGCCGCTGGGCCGACGAGATCCTGCCCCGGCTGAGCGACGACGACCCGCTCGGCGTCGACGACTTCGCCACCCATCGGCTGTCGCTGGAGGAGGCGCCCGAGGCGTACGAGATGTTCCAGCACAAGCGGGACGGGGCCGTGAAGATCGTCATGCGGCCCTGAGGCCGGGCCCGCGCCGTCGGGCCGCCCGGGACACACCCGCGCCTCGCGAGACCCGGACGCGGCTCACGTCCGGGGTGCGAGGATCTCCGAGAGGTCGTACCGCACCGGCTCGTCGAGCTGGGCGTACGTGCAGCTGTCCGCGGTCCGGTCCGGCCGCCAGCGGCGGAAGCGGGCCGTGTGCCGGAACCGCGCGCCGTTCTCCATGTGGTCGTACGCCACCTCGCACACCCGTTCCGGTCTCAGCGGTACCCAGGAGAGGTCCTTCTTGCCCGACCAGCGGCTCGGCGCCCCGGGCAGCCGGGCCGTCTCGTGCGCCGCCTCCTCGGCCCAGGCCGCCCACGGATGCCCCGTCACGTCGTCCGGGCGCAGCGGCTCCAGTTCCTCGATCAGCTCCGCGCGCCGCGCCATGGAGAAGGCGGCGGCCACCCCGACGTGCTGGAGGGCGCCTTCGTCGTCGTACAGCCCGAGCAGCAGCGAGCCGACCACGGGCCCGCTCTTGTGCAGCCGGTAGCCGGCCACCACGACGTCCGCCGTGCGCTCGTGCTTGACCTTGAACATCGCCCGCTCGTCCGGTCGGTAGCCCAGTGCCGGCGGCTTGGCCACCACTCCGTCCAGGCCCGCCCCCTCGTACTGCTCGAACCACCGCCGCGCCACGTCGATGTCGGTCGTCGCCGGTGCCACGTGCACCGGGGCCGTCACCCCGGACAGCGCCGTCACCAGCAGCGCGCGGCGATCGGCGAGCGGCACGTCGAGCAGCGACCGGTCGTCCAGCGCCAGCAGGTCGAACGCGACGAAGGAGGCCGGTGTCCGCTCGGCGAGCGTCCGCACCCGGGACGCGGCCGGGTGGATCCGCTCGGTGAGCGCGTCGAAGTCCAGCCGCCCCTCACGGGCGATCACGATCTCCCCGTCCAGCACACAGCGCTCCGGCAGCCGTTCCCTGAGGGCCTCCACCAGCTCCGGGAAGTACCTGGTCAGCGGCTTGGTGGTTCGGCTGCCGAGCTCGACCTCGTCGCCGTCGCGGAACACGATCGCCCGGAAGCCGTCCCACTTCGCCTCGTACTGCATGTCCGGCGGGATCTTCGCCACGGACTTGGCGAGCATCGGCTTGACGGGAGGCATCACCGGCAGGTCCATGCCCCGACTCTAGGCCGACTCCGGACGCGGCGCCGTGCCGACGGCGGCGCACCGCCGCGGACCGTTCGGCGGCGCGCGGTGGCGGTAGGCGCCCGGGTGCGGGACGGGTGCGCCGCGCTTACCGTGGCTCGCATGGGTGAAGCGGTGGAACTGGAGGCGGGTGGCCGCACCGTGCGGCTGTCCAGTCCGGGCAAGGTGTTCTTCCCGGAGCGCGGTTTCACCAAGCTGGACCTAGCGCGCTACTACATCGCCGTGGGCCCCGGCATCCTGCGCGCCCTGCGCGACCGCCCGACCACCCTGGAGCGCTACCCCGACGGCGTGACCGGCGAGTCCTTCTTCCAGAAGCGCGCTCCCAAGAACATGCCCGACTGGATCCCCACCGCCCACATCACCTTCCCCAGCGGCCGCAGCGCCGACGAGATGTGCCCCTCCGAGGAGGCCGCCGTCCTGTGGGCCGCCCAGTACGGCACGCTCACCTTCCACCCGTGGCCGGTGCGCCGCGACGACGTCGACAGCCCCGACGAACTCCGCATCGACCTCGACCCGCAGCCCGGCACCGACTACGACGACGCGGTCCGCGCCGCCCACGAACTGCGTTCCGTCCTCGACGAGTTCGGCGGACTGCGCGGCTTCCCCAAGACCTCCGGCGGCCGTGGACTGCACGTCTTCGTGCCCATCGAGCCCCGCTGGACCTTCACCCAGGTCCGCCGTGCCGCCATCGCCGTGGGCCGGGAGCTGGAACGCAGGATGCCGGAGCACGTCACGATCAAGTGGTGGAAGGAGGAGCGGGGCGAGAGGATCTTCGTCGACTACAACCAGACCGCGCGGGACCGCACGATCGCCTCCGCCTACTCCGTACGCCCCCGCCCGTACGCCCCGGTCTCGGCGCCGCTGCGCTGGGAGGAGGTCGGGAGCGCGCACCCCCGGGACTTCGACCTCGCGACGATGCCCGCGCGCTTCGCCGAACTCGGCGACGTGCACGCGGACATGGACGACCACCGGTACGCGCTGGACGCGCTGCTGGAGCTGGCGGACAAGGACGAACGCGACCACGGGCTCGGCGACCTGCCCTACCCGCCCGAGTACCCGAAGATGCCGGGTGAGCCCAAGCGGGTGCAGCCGAGCCGGGCGAAGAAGGGCGGCCCCACGACGTAGGGCCGCCCTCGACTTCCGGCTCGACTACCCGACGGTCACAGCTCCTTGATCCGGATGTCCCGGTAGGAGACCACGTCCGTCGTCCCGTGCACCTGGAGCCCGATGTAGCCGGAGGCGAACCGCCGCCCGTCCGTGCCCGGGTCGTCCGAGCGGGGCGGGGTGAAGTCCTGGCCACCGATGTTGTCGAACTCGTTGATCAGCTTGCCGTTGCGGTAGACCGAGTAGTGCTGGTCCACCACCCGGATCTCGTAGTCGTTCCACGTGCCCTTCTGGGTGACGCCCGCGCCCGCGAGTCCCACCCGGTCGAAGCCGTAGACCGACCCCGTCTTGTACATGTCGCCGGCGGGCGAGTCGAACACCTGCACCTCGTGTCCGTACTTGATGGCGACCCACTCCGGCCGCGACTCCTCCGGATGGCCCTGGACGTGCGGGAACCGCACGAAGACCCCGGAGTTGGCGTTGCCGGTGCCGGGAGCGTCGTCCCGCCACTGGAGCTTCAGCGAGAAGTCGCCGTACTTGCGCTGCGGGAACCACAGCATGCCCAGCCCGGCCCTGGTGGTGCCGCTGGTCATCGTGCCGTCGGCGTTCAGCGCGAACGAACCGCCGCCCACGTGCTGCCACTTGGCGAAGGAGCCCGCACTGCCGTCGAACAGCGGACGGTAGCCCTCGGTCTGGCCGGGCTTGCCGATCCCGGACTGCCGGGCCGCCTTGGTGATCGCGTTGTACTCACGCTTGTCGATGACGCCGTCACCGCGGAGCCCGTCCAGCACCTTCTTCACGTGCTTGAGGAAGAGCGCGTGGGACGTCCACTCCTTCTCGTCCTCGATCAGCTCGTTGATCCGGCACCGGTTCTCGGTGAGCCGGTTCGGCACACCCGTGTCGACCGTGCCGACGATGACCGTCAGCCGCTCGTCGTACTCCGGGCAGGGCGGCGCGGGCACGCCGCCCGCGACCACCGTGAAGCTCACGGTCCGCGCCGCGGAGGTGTTGCCCGCCTTGTCGGTCGCCCGGTACGCCAGGGTGTGCGCACCGGCCCGGTCGACGATCACGGGCCCGCCGTACGCGAGGTACGGCCCGCCGTCGAGCGAGTACTCGACGCTCGCGACCTCACCGCCGTGGTCGGTGGCACTGACGGTGACCTCGGCGCTCGCCACGTACGCCCCGTCCGAGTTACGGGTGCCCTCGACGGTCACCCCCGTCACCGGCGGTGTCGTGTCCTGCGGAGGCGCCGCGACGACCGTGAACTGCACGCTCTTCTCGGCCGCGACGTTGCCCGCCTTGTCGGTGGCGCGGTAGCGGACGGTGTGGGTGCCCGCCTGATGCACCATCACCGGCTGCGCGTACGGCTGCCAGGCGCCGGACGCGCCGATCGCGTACTCGATCGTGTTGACGCCGGAGCCGGTGTCGGACGCGGTGACGGTGACCGTCGCCATGTCGATGTAGGTGCCGTCCGGGTTCCGCTCACCGCTCACGGTCGCCGAGGTCTCCGGCGCCGTCGCGTCGTCCGTCGGCGGTGACACCACCGTGAACGCGGCGCTCTTCTCGGCGGACACGTTCCCCGCCTTGTCGAACGCCCGGTAGCGGACCTTGTGATCGCCCACCTGGTCGACCACGACCGGGGCCGTGTACGGCTGCCAGGCGCCGGCGTCCCCGACGGCGTACTCGATCCGGTCGACACCGGAGCCACCGGACTCGTCGGTCGCGTGCACCGCCACGCTCGCCGAGCCGACGTACTGGCCCTGCTGGTTCTGCGTACCGCTGACGTGCGCGGACGCCGCGGGCGCGGTGGTGTCCTCGCCGGTGCCCTCGGTCACCGTCAGGATGCCCTGCATCATGCCGTGACCGGGGATCGTGCAGTGGTAGAAGTACCGGCCCGGGGTGAGGGTGACCTCGGCGGTGTGCCTGCCGTTCTGGTCGTCGTTCGGGTTGGCCAGGATGTTCAACTCGACGTCGTCGTTGAACTCGGGATCGCTGGTCACGAACGTCAGGGTGTGCGGCATACCGGTGGTGTTGCCGGTCGCCTCGCTGTTCTCGAAGACGATCGTGGCCTGGCCCGCCACCGCCGTCGTGGGCGCCGAGGCGTACTTGTCGATGGCGTTGCCGGCCGTCCAGGTCAGGACCTGTGCGGCGGCCGCGCGATCGGCTCGATCGGACCGCTCGGACTGTCCGGCCGCCGTGGAGGCCTGGAGCCCGAGCACCGTCAGGAGCGCGGCCAGCAGGGCCGCCCATACTCTTCGTCGGCCTGTCACCGCTGTGTCCCCCTCGCCAGCTGACCGGCGGCCGGCGTCGGGCCGCCGCCCTGGTACGTCACGCGCCACAGCGCCGACCTGGGGTCCGAGGTGAAGAAGCCGCGGCCGTAGTCGAGGACGTACAGCGCGCCGTCCGGACCGAACTTCCAGTCCATCAGGTTCCTGATGCCGTCGTTGCCGATCGGCACGATCTTCTTCAGCGACTCCGCGTGCACCGGCAGCCCGCCGTCACCCAGGGTCTTCGGATCCATCAGCACGGCGTTGCGCGGCTGGTCGGCGTCGTAGAAGTCGCCGACGAACCACTTGCCGTCCCAGTACGCCGGCCACTTGACGGCGCTGTCGGCCGCCACGTCCTCGGACCGGTACACCGGGCCGTTCATCGCGGCCTGCCCGCCGCCCTTCAGCCAGGGCAGCCGGTAGGTGGCCTCCGCCGCCTTGTAGGAGGGGACACCGCTTACGTCACGCGGGAAGTCGGGCGCGCCGCCCTGGGGCGAGTACCAGATGTTGTTCCCGGTGACCGGCGGGATGTTGACGAGACCGTCGTTGTTCGGGGACTCGTTCTTCGGGCGGTCGCAGTCGTACCAGCCCAGCGGCTTGGACGGGTCGGGGAGATTGCGGTCCCGGTAGGGCTGCTTGTTGCCCATGCAGTACGGCCAGCCCCGGTTGCCCGCCTCGGTGATCGCGGCGAAGGTGTCGTACTTCGCGGGACCCCAGGTCGTCGAGGGCGCCGAGGCGTCCGGACCGACCCAGCCCGCGTAGAGGACGTCCGTCTTCTTGTCGACGAAGATCCGGGCCGGGTTCCTGACCCCCATCACATAGATCTCGCCGCGCGTCTTCCCGCCGCCCTCGGCGGTCTCCTCGCCGGTGAAGAGGTTGCCGGCCGGGAGCGTGTAGGTCCCGTCGGGCTCCGGGTGGATGCGCAGGATCTTGCCGTTGAGGTTGTTGGTGTTGCCGGCGGTGCGGCGCGCGTCGGCGAAGGAGACGCCCTTGTAGTTCGGCTCCGGGTTGTTGCCCGAGTAACCGTCGCTGAAGCGGCTGGAGTTGTTGTCGCCGGTCGCGATGTACAGGTTGCCCTGGGAGTCCCAGGCCATCCCGCCACCGGAATGGCAGCAGCTGTGGATCTGCACCGGCCACGAGAGCAGCACCTTCTCGCTGCCCAGGTCGAGCTTGTTCGTGGCGAGGTCCAGGGTGAAGCGGGAGACGCGCCGCTCGGCCATCCGCGTGTCACGGTCGATCCGTGAGTGCGGGGTGTAGTGCAGATACACCCAGCCGTTCTGCGCGAAGCGCGGGTCGAGCTCGATGCCGAGCAACCCCTCCTCGACCTTGACCAGTTCGTCGCCGCCGCCCTTGTTGCCGAAGACGGTCAGGGCGCCGGCCAGGGTGACCTGCCCGGTCTTCGGGTCGTAGACGTGGATCTCGCCCTTGCCCTTGCCGATGTCCGGGTTGTTCCAGTCGACGACCACCGGCTGGGAGGAGTCGGCGCCGCCGCGGCCGATGTAGAGGACGCGGCCGTCGGGGGCGGTGACCAGTCCGTGCGGCTCGCCGATCTGGTCGTTCTGGCCGGGCTGGTTGGCCTTGGTCAGCCGCTCGGCCTTGTAGTGGGCGTTGATCGTCGCCTTGCAGTCGGCCCGCGCGACACGGGTCGTCCACTGCAGGGCGCCGCGCAGATGGGCGCGGAAGTCGGTCTCGTCGTACGACGACACCGTGCCGCCCATACCGGTGTAGAAGGAACGGCCGCCGTCGTAGTCACGGCACCAGCTGATCGGGTGGTCCCAGCCGTTGGCGCCCGCGCCGGGCTGGTACGTCGACTCGCGCACCCGGGCCACCGTGTGCACCTCGCCGGACGGGTTCCTCACCCAGTTCGTCCACTTGTCGGGGCGCTTCCACTGGACCGGCAGGTCCTTGGTGGCCGGATGGCTCCGGTCGCCCACCTCGACGGTGGCCCGCTGGACGTTCGCCGGGCTGTTCGCCGCCGGGCGGGCGCCCACCAGGCCCGTGAACCAGTCGGAGTACGGCTCGGCGCGGGCCGCGTCATGGACGCCGACGAAACCGCCGCCCGCCTCCATGTAGGACTCCAGGCCCGCCTCCTGCTCCGGCTCCAGCACGTCGCCGCCGCCGGTAAGGAACACGATCGCGTTGTAGCGACCCAGCTCGGTCTCATTGGTGAAGACCGAGGCGTCGTCCGTGGCCTCGGTCCTGAAGCGCTGGTTCGCGGGCCCGGTCAGGCCGATCTGCTCGATCGCCTCGATACCGGCGTTCACCACGGGTGACTCGTCGCCGGCTGCCGCGGAGCCGTGGAAGACCAGCACGCGGACGTTGGAGCCGCCGGGCGGCGACTTGATGGACATCGTTGTCAGGGACGGATCCGGGGCTGGGCGGGCGCTCGCGGCGGAGCCGGAGAGCAGGCCCGCCGCGACTAATCCGGCGGTCACGGCGGCCGTCCAGGCCCGCCGTCCGGTACTCGTCCTTCCGGACGGACTGATGAATCGGACAGGTCTGTGGTGCGATGTGGACCGCATGTGGTCATCCACCCCTCGTCGGTCACAGCGACAGCGCCTAGAAGCTAGACCTCTTTGCTCGCTCCGCCAATAGGTATGACCGTGTTCGGTCAAACTTTGTCCTGAGTGTGGATAAACGGCTCCGTCCCCGCTAGCGTCCTGAATCCCGTACCGGAGTGGGGAGTTCGGCATGGACAGACGTGGGTTCAACCGGAGGTTCCTCCTGGGTGGCGCCGCTGTCGGCGGTGCCGCCGTCGCGACATCGTTGTCCCTGGGCACGGAGGCGACCGGCGCCGGCCAGGTGGCGGCGCGGACGGCCCCGGCCGGAGGCCAGGTCAGACACATCAAGCTCTACGCGGAGAAACTCGCCGACGGGCAGCTCGGCTACGGCTTCGAGAAGGGCGCGGCGAGCATCCCGGGGCCCTTGATCGAGCTCAACGAGGGCGACACCGCGCACATCGAGTTCGAGAACACCACGGACGGGGACGTGAGCCTGCATGTGCACGGCCTGGACTACGAGATCACCAGCGACGGCACCCGGCTGAGCAAGAGCCATGTGGAGCCGGGCGGGACCCGCACCTACACCTGGCGCACCCATGCCCCCGGCCGCCGCAAGGACGGCACCTGGCGGTCGGGCAGCGCGGGGTACTGGCACTACCACGACCACGTGGTGGGCACGGACCATGGCACCGGCGGGGTCAGGAAGGGCCTGTACGGCCCGGTGATCGTCCGCAGGAAGGGCGATGTGCTGCCGGACCGCACCCACACGATCGTCTTCAACGACCTGCTCATCAACAACAGAGCGCCGCACACCGGGCCCGACTTCGAGGCCACGGTGGGGGACCGGGTGGAGTTCGTCGTGATCACGCACGGCGAGTACTACCACACGTTCCATATGCACGGTCACCGCTGGGCCGACAACCGCACCGGCATGCTGACCGGCCCCGACGACCCCAGCCAGGTCATCGACAACAAGATCGTGGGTCCGGCCGACTCCTTCGGCTTCCAGGTGATCGCGGGCGAGGGGGTGGGCGCCGGGGCGTGGATGTACCACTGCCATGTCCAGAGCCACTCGGACATGGGGATGGTGGGCCTGTTCCTGGTGAAGAAGACGGACGGGACGATCCCCGGGTACGAGCCGCACGACCCGCACGAGCCCCACGCGGCGGGCGGCGCGAAGGACACCGCGCGGGAGAAGGACGCCGAAGGGACGAAGGGCGGCGACGAGGCGCCCGGAGCCGAGGGCGATCACGGGGCCCACCAGCACTGAACGGGGGCCCACCGGCCGGGAGATGGGGGCGCGTTCGCGTGCTGAGCGCCCCCTCTCACGCCCTGGCGTGCGGTTATCCTGATCGGCAAGCGCCGGTGAGGAGTCCCGAAGTGTCCGAGGCAGTGTCACGTCCCACGCTGGAGGCCGTGGCCGCCCGGGCCGGGGTGTCGCGCGCCACCGTCTCCCGCGTGGTCAACGGCGGGGACGGAGTGCGCGAGCCGCTGATCGAGCGGGTCCGGCGGGCCGTCGACGAACTCGGGTACGTACCCAACCAGGCGGCCCGCAGCCTGGTGACCAGACGCCATGACGCCGTGGCCGTCGTCATCGCCGAGCCGGAGACCCGCGTCTTCGCCGACCCCTTCTTCGCCCTCCAACTCCGCGGCATCAGCAAGGAGCTGACCGCGCACGACAACCAACTCGTGCTGCTGCTCACCGAAGGCCGCGACGACCACGCCCGCGTCGGCCGCTATCTGGCGGGCGGACACGTCGACGGGGCGCTGGTGTTCTCGCTGCACCTCGACGACGCCCTGCCCGCCCTGATCCAGCGCGCCGGCATCCCCACCGTGTTCGGGGGCCGGCCGGGCTGGCGGGACGACGACGGTCGCGGCGCCGTGTACGTCGACAGCGACAACCGGGGCGGGGCCCGCGAGGCCGTACGGCATCTGGTGGGCCTCGGCCGCGGACGCATCGCGCACATCGCCGGGGCCCTGGACCAGACGTCGGCGGTGGACCGTCTCGACGGCTTCCGGGACGTCATGTCCGGCACCGACCCCCGGCTGATCGCCGAGGGCGACTTCACCCCGGCCGGGGGCGAGCGCGCGATGCGAGCGCTCCTGGAGCGCCGTCCCGACCTGGACGCCGTGTTCGCCGCCAACGACCTCATGGCGTCGGGCGCCCTGCGCGTGCTGCGCGAAGCGGGGCGGCGGGTGCCCGACGACGTCGCCGTGGTCGGCTTCGACGACATGCTGCCCGTCGCCGAGCAGACCGACCCACCGCTCACCACGGTCCGTCAGGACATAGAGGAGATGGGCCGTCTGATGGCCCGCCTCCTCATCGGCAGGCTGCGCGGAGGCCCCGACGAGCCGGAGGAGGGCGCGGCACCCGGTGTCGTCCTGTCGACGACCCTCGTACGCCGCGCCTCGGCCTAGGAGCGCCCCTCCGGAGGCCGTGGCCCACGCGAGGGCCGGCGCGTCGGGTTCGGCCGGAACGCGGGGCCCGGGCGACGGCAGGCGGGTCGCGAGGCCGGGGCCGGCAGGCTCAGGATTGCGGCCTGGCGCTCCTGATCAGGGCGAAGCGGGCTCCGTACGGATCGGCCAGTTTGGCGATGCGGCCGACATCGGGCAGGTCAAGGGGCTCCACGCGGACCGTGCCCCCCAGCTCCCGGGCCCTGGCCACCGCGGCGTCCGTGTCGGTGACCTCGAAGTACGGCAGCCAGTAGGGCACATCCTCCGCGGGGTCGTCCGCCAGCGGGACGAGGCCCCCGAACATGGTGTCCTCCTCCTGCCCGGCAGGGTTGACGCAGGTGTACGAACCGCCCGGGGAGTTCGCCGCCGACGTCTCCCAGCCGAGCAGCCTGTTGTAGTAGCCGGCGGCCGCCGCGATGTCCGTCGTGTACAGCTCCAGCCAGCACAGCGCGCCGGGTTCGTCGAGCACGTCCACGCCCTTGTTGAGCCCGGGCTGCCAGATGCCGAACGGCACGCGCTGCTGGTCCGCCAGGATCGCCATGCGGCCCTGGTCCATCACGTCCATGGGTGCCACCAGCACCCGCCCGTGGGCCTGCTCGGCCGCCTCGGCGGTGGCCTGCGCGTCCGGGCTGTGGAAGTACACCGTCCAGGACGGCGGGCCCTCCTCGCCGGTGGTCTGCATGCCGCCGGCCACGGTCCTGCCGTCGAGCTGGAAGAAGCCGTATCCACCGGCCTCGGGTCCCGCCGACCGGAACTGCCAGCCGAAGAGACCGCCGTAGAAGTGGAGGGCGCCGTCGATGTCGGGGGTGGCGACATCGACCCAGTTCGGAGCCCCGTTGACGAAACGGGTGGTGAGCATCATGGCCTCCCGGTCGTGCCCGCTGCCTGCACTGCCGAGTCTCGCACCGCGCACCGGCAACCGCGTGCCTGACACCTCCCGCCGAACGCGTTCTTGACGCTCACCTTCCGCGACGAGCGGGATTTTCGTCGTCCCCCGCCGTTCCATCACGTCGCGGCTCCATAGCGCCGCCGTTTCCGCGCGCGGCCGTTTCCGCGCGCCGCTGTGCGTCGCGCCCCGCCGCGCGGGCATCATCGGGGCGGCCGGGGGCTCTGTGCGGGCGCGTTGAGCACGCGTTGATGGAACGTTTTTCGCGCCGCGGCAGGCTCTGTGTCATGCACTTCGAAACCAGCACCGAGGCGGACACCGCCTGGCAGGCCGAGGCCTTGTGCGCACAGACGGGGTCGGACTTCTTCTTTCCCGAGCCGGGCAGCTCGGTGCGTGAGGCGAAGCGCATCTGCGGGCTGTGCGAGATGCGCGCCGTGTGCCTCGACTACGCCCTGACGAACGACGAGCGCTTCGGCGTCTGGGGCGGCCTGTCCGAGAAGGAGCGCCTCCAGCTCCGCCGCACCTCCTGCTGACCGGACTGACCGGTCCTCAGCGGGTGCGGCGACAGGAGGGGGCGGGACTCCGCCCCCTCGGCCGGACCGCTCAGACCGCTCCGCGTGCCGCCATCCGCGCCTTGCGCGCCGCCAGCTTCTCGTCGAACTTCAGGGCCTCCGCGTCCAGCCCGTTCATGTAGAGCCCGAGCTCCTCCTGGGCCTTCAGGCCCTCGGGTCCGAACCCGTCCATCTCCAGGATCTTCAGGAAGCGCAGCACCGGCTGGAGCACGTCGTCGTGGTGGATGCGCATGTTGTAGACCTCGCCGATGGCCATTTGCGCGGCGGCCCGCTCGAAGCCGGGCATGCCGTGGCCGGGCATACGGAAGTTGACGACGACGTCCCGCACCGCCTGCATCGTCAGGTCGGGCGCCAGCTCGAAGGCCGCCTTCAGTAGGTTCCGGTAGAAGACCATGTGCAGGTTCTCGTCGGTCGCGATGCGCGCCAGCATCCGGTCGCAGACCGGGTCACCCGACTGGTGGCCGGTGTTGCGGTGCGAGATGCGGGTGGCGAGCTCCTGGAAGGCGACGTAGGCGACCGAGTGCAGCATGGAGTGCCGGTTGTCCGACTCGAAGCCCTCGCTCATGTGCGACATCCGGAACTGCTCCAGCTTGTCCGGGTCCACCGCGCGCGAGGCCAGCAGGTAGTCGCGCATCACGATGCCGTGCCGGCCCTCCTCGGCCGTCCAGCGGTGCACCCAGGTGCCCCAGGCGCCGTCACGGCCGAAGAGGGAGGCGATCTCGTGGTGGTAGCTGGGGAGGTTGTCCTCGGTCAGCAGGTTGACGACCAGCGCGATCCGGCCGATCTCGGTGACCTTGGACTGGCCCTTCTCCCACGCCTCGCCGTCCTCGAAGAGGCCGGGGAAGTTGCGGCCGTCGGTCCAGGGCACGTACTCGTGCGGCATCCAGTCCTTGGCGACCTTCAGGTGGCGGTTGAGCTCCTTCTCGACCACTTCCTCCAGGGCGTACAGCAGCCGGGCGTCGGTCCAGACGGAGGGGCTGCCGAGGTGCGGAGAGGTGATCGTCACGGGTACTCCAGGGGGACGTGGGACCATGAGGGTCGGACCGGCGAGCGGAGCCGGGAACCTACGGGATCGTAGGCTACGAATCCGTAGGTTACGAAGACGTAGGTTAAGTGCGCCGTAAAGACCCCTGTTCAGGCCACCTAGGCATACAGCTCACGGAGCCGTACCGAGAGGCATGTCACACACCCTTCGAGTTTCTCGAACTCGCTGATGTCCACGACCACCGGGGTGTAGCCGAGGTCCCTGAACAGCTCCGCGGTCTTGGGGGCGCTGGCCGCCATGAGCAGTTCGTTCCCGCCGAGCAGCACGACGTGGGAGCCGGAGGGCTCCGGCACATGCAGAAAACGGGCGAACAGCGACGGCGTGTCCATCAGCGGGATGTGCCCGATCACCGTCCCGTCGGGCAGCGCCGTGACCGCCGACTTCAGATGCAGCACCTTGCTGACGGGCACGGCGACCACGCGTGCCCCGAGCGGTTCGAAGACGGCCCGCAGTTGGCGCAGCCCGGCGGCGTTGGTGCGCCCGCCCCGTCCGACGTAGAGCGTGTCGCCGACCTTCAGCACGTCACCGCCGTCCAGGGTGCCCGGCTCCCAGATCCAGTTCACCGAGCAGCCCAGACGGGCGACGGCCTCCTCGACGCCCCCGGTCTCGTCCCGCCGGGACTGGGCACCGGAGCGCGCGATCAGGGCGACGTTGCGGTACACGACGACGGTGTCCTCGACGAACACGGCGTCCGGGCAGTCGTCGGCCGGATCGACCTCGATCGTCTCCCAGTCGTGGCTGCCCAGCGCCTCCACGTACGCCTCCCACTGGCGCTCCGCGAGCTCGGCGTCGGCCTTCTCCCGCCGGATGTGCGTCACCAGGCCTTCCACGAGGCGCGGGCCGGGGCGACGGATGAGGGCTTTCCTGCTGGGCACGTGCGGTCTCCGTATCGGATGGGGCGTCGTCGCTGTCCGGATACCCGGGTCCGGCCGGAACGTGCAGGGGCAGGCCGACATCATGCAGGGACATCGTGGGAGAGGACAGCCCCCGGACCCGTCCCCGCGCGGACGTCTTCCGCGGGAGTTCCCCCACGGAAGGCGTCCGTGCCAGAGCCCGCGCCGGGCGCCACCAACAACCGGGTCCGGACCCCGCGACCCTGGGCGGCCCGGGCCGGCGTCCTCCCCACGGGCGCTAGGAGGGGTCCCCGACAGCCTCCGGCGTGACCTCCCTGAGTTCTCCGGCCAGCAGCAGCCAGCGGGTGATGCCGATCGACTCCAGGAACGGCAGATCGTGACTGGCCACGATCAACGCCCCCTCGTACGACTCCAGTGCCGTGGTGAGCTGCCGCACGCTCGCCATGTCCAGGTTGTTCGTCGGCTCGTCCAGCATCAGCAGCTGCGGGGCGGGCTCCGCCAGCATCAGCGCGGCCAGGGTGGCGCGAAAGCGCTCCCCGCCGGACAGTGTGTCCGCCTGCTGGTCCGCCCGCGCGCCCCGGAACAGGAAGCGGGCCAGCCGCGCCCGGACCCCGTTGTTGGTGGCGCCCGGCGCGAACCGGGCCACGTTCTCCGCGACCGTCAGCCCGCCGTCCAGCACGTCGAGCCGCTGCGGCAGAAAGCGCAACGGCACATGCGCCGTCGCCTCGCCGGACACCGGCGCCAGCTCCCCGGCGACGGTGCGCAGCAGCGTCGTCTTGCCCGCGCCGTTACGCCCGACCAGCGCGATCCGCTCGGGACCGTACAGATCGAAGCCGCCCTCGACCCTCGCGCCGTACGCGAGTTCCAGGTCCCGCAGGGTGAGCACGCTCCGGCCCTGCGGCACCGCGGTGTACGGCAGGTCGACGCGGATCTCGTCGTCGTCCCGTACGGCGTCCACGGCCTCGTCGAGCCGCTCCCTGGCGTCGGCGAGCTTCTCCTCGTGCAGGATGCGGTGCTTGCCGGCGGACTCCTGCGCCGCGCGCTTGCGCGCCCCCATGACGATCTTCGGCTCGCGCTTCTGCTCGAACATCTTCTGGCCGTACCGCTTGCGACGAGCCAGTTTGACCTGGGCGTCGGCCAGTTCGCGCTTCTGCTTGCGGAAGTCGGCCTCGGCGACGCGCACCATCCGCTCCGCCGCCTCCTGTTCCGCCTCCAGGGCCTCCTCGTACGCCGAGAAGTTCCCGCCGTACCAGGTGATCTCCCCGGAGCGCAGATCGGCGATCTGGTCGACCAGTTCGAGCAGTTCGCGGTCGTGGCTGACCACCAGCATGACGCCCGGCCAGTCCGCGACGGCCGTGTACAGCCGTCTGCGCGCGTACACGTCGAGGTTGTTGGTGGGCTCGTCCAGCAACAGGATGTCCGGGCGGCGCAGGAGCAGCGCGGCCAGCCGCAGCAGGACGGACTCACCGCCGGAGATCTCGCCCACGGTGCGGTCCAGCCCGACATGGCCGAGGCCGAGTTCGCCGAGGGTGGCCAGGGCGCGCTCCTCGACGTCCCAGTCGTCGCCGACGGTCTCGAAGTGCTCCTCGGCCGGGTCACCGGCCTCGATGGCGTGCAGCGCGGCACGCCGGGCGGCGATGCCGAGGGCCTCGTCGACGCGCAGCGCGGTGTCCAGGGTGACGTTCTGAGGGAGGTGGCCCACCTCGCCCGCGACACGCACGGTGCCGTCGGCCGGGGCCAGACCGCCGGCGATCAGTTTCAGCAGGGTCGACTTCCCCGATCCGTTGACGCCGACGAGCCCGGTCCGGCCGGTACCGAAGGAGGCATCGAGGCCGTCGAAGACGGAGGTGCCGTCGGGCCAGGCGAAGGAAAGGGACGTACAGGTGATCGAAGTATGCACAGGGGCCTCGCGGTTGCTTGAAGCGTTCAGGGGCAACGCGTGTCGAGACACCGGAAGGCGGCGACCACCGTGCGGGCCGTGGGCCCAGAGGTGTGGGAGCACAGGGAAAGCCCCGCTCCGCAAGGACGGCTCGAACGCCGAGGTCGCACGCGGCGTACACACCTGACAGGTGCGACGCGGTGTCTCAGGACCTCAGACGAGCAACGTCCTTCTCCAATCGGCGGCAACAGGACCGCATTCAACGTACGAGGGGTGCCGGGGCCTGTCAACGGATTAACGGGCGCCCGCGGCCGGACCGCACCGGCGGCGAGGGAGGAAGGACGCCGGTCAGCAGGCGTCCCGCATCAGCTCCGCCAGGTCGTGGTCCAGGTCGAGGTGGGCGTGCTCCAGGCCCTCGGGCACCAGCACGCGCGTCGCCGCCAGGAACCGGAGCAGCTCGCCCGAGCGGACGTGCACGACGGCCGTGCCCTCACTGGCGTGGAACTCCAGCACCGTCCGGTCGTAGCCGTACGGCCGCACCCGGACGTCGCCGCGGCCCTCGGGCTCGTGCATGCCGGCGGCCAGCAGCTCGCGGGAGAAGGTCCAGCAGACCTCCTCGTTCTTCAGCGTGGCCTGGGCCGGGAACGTCATCCGGATCGCGAACGGATCGGTCAGGTCGTAGATGAGTGTCGCGGGGATGCTGGGCATCCGGGGCGCGGCGGCGACGAGGCGTGCCTCGACTGTCTGCTCGATGACGGTGGACATCGCCTTGCTCCCTTGTGACGGCCGGACGGACTTCCGGTGTGAGGCCGGGCACTGGGTGAGACGACGGAATCCGCGCATCCGTGCACTCGCGCTCAGTGACGTGCGTCACCGTGCGCGGCGCCGGCGAGGGCGCCGCGTCGCCCGTGCGCGGCGCTGCTCGCGCCCCGTTCGTCGTCCTCGCGGCACGACGGGGGCACTCGTCCGCCCGGCGTGGGCGGAAGTGGGCGGACATGCCGGGCGGGTTCCGTGAGCGGCTCCACCAGGCGGCCGCGCGGCGCCCCTCCACGGCCCTTCGGACACGAGTGGACGGCGGCCGCGGCGCGTCCCGGGGTGCCCGCCGGGCCCCGTACGCTCGTCCTCACCATGACGACGACGGTCCCCATCCCCGAAGGCTGGCCCAGCACCGACGAGCAGGCCCGTGCCGTCCAGGACGAGTTGCGCCGCGGGGTCGTGCTCGACGAGCCGGGGCCGCCGCCCGGCACGGGCCACGTCACCGGCGTCGACGTGGCCTACGACGACGACCGCGACGTGGTGGCGGCGGCGGCCGTCGTGCTGGACGCGGCCACCCTCGGCGTCGTCGCCGAGGCCACGGCCGTCGGGCGGATCTCCTTCCCGTACGTGCCCGGACTGCTCGCCTTCCGTGAGATCCCCACCGTCCTCGCGGCCCTGGACGCGCTGCCCGTCGCGCCCGGCCTGGTGGTCTGCGACGGCTACGGCCTCGCGCACCCGCGCCGCTTCGGGCTCGCCAGCCACCTCGGCGTCCTCACGGGCCTGCCCACGATCGGCGTCGCCAAGAACCCGTTCGCCTTCACCCACACCGACCCCGCACCCGCGCGCGGGTCGTCCTCCCCGCTGCTGGCGGGGGAGGAGGAGGTGGGCCGCGCCCTGCGCACCCAGCAGGGCGTCAAGCCGGTCTACGTGTCCGTCGGGCACCGCGTCTCGCTGGACCCGGCCTGCGCGCACGTACTGCGCCTCAGCCCGCGCTACCGCCTGCCCGAGACGACCCGCCTCGCCGACTCCCTGTGCCGCCGCGCCCTGCGCGAGGCGACGGCCGGCACCGCGGACGCCTGACCGAGTACGCCGCGCGGGACGGGGCCCGTCTGAGTACGCCGCCGCGCGGGTCCGGGCCCGTATGAGTACCCGTACGGATGCCGGGGCGCGGCCGTGATCCGCAGGCTGGGCCGCATGACGACACACCGTGGCCCCGAGCCCGCCGCCCGCCCGAGCCGCCCCTTGGCGGCGGCACTGGCCTGCGCCGTACCGGCGGGACTGGCATGGCTCGGCGCGATGATCTGGACCTTGGCCCGGTGGACCATGTGACACCGCGACAGGCGGCGGTACGGCTGCCCCCGGCGAGCCGGTGCTCCCGGGCGGGCGCGGTGACGGGAGCGCGGCCGTCGTGGCGCCGCGCGCTACCTGCTCGCCGCCAGGCGGAACGTGATGCCCGCCGCGCGGAGGCGGTCCAGGAGCGCGTCGCCCATCGCCACCGCCGTGGTGACCTGTCCGGCGGTGGGCGGCAGGGTGTCGAAGGCCAGGGACAGGGCGCCCTCCGCGAACATCTTCGCCGTCTCGCCGTAGCCGGGATCACCGCCCGCGACCTCGGTGAACACCTTCCGGCCGCCGCCCTCGCCCACGAAGCGCACGGAGAACCAGCTCTTCGCCCGCCTCTCCGCGCTCGGCCCCTGTCCGGGCTTGAGCCGGTCGGACAACCACCTTCGGGCGGGTGGCAGTTGGGCCGCGGTCGCCAGTGCGCCGACCGCCGCGACCCCGCCCACCGCGACCGGCAGCCGCCGGACGGCCGCGTAGTGGCGGTAGCGGAAGTCGGGGCCGTACCGCTCCAGCGCCTTCGCCGACCGGCGCACGATCTGCGGATCGATCGTCGGCAGCGGCAGCGCCCAGGCGCGCACCTCGGGGACGAACCGCGGTGCCCCGGACGGCGCGGTCGCCCGCCGCCCCACCAGCCTCGGCTCGTGCCGGTGCCGGTCCCGTGCGGCGGCGGCCATCCGACGGGGCCGCGCGAACTGGTTCAGGGCGGAGGCGAACGTCCCGCCCGAGAACGCCGCGTCCACCGTGACGAACCCGTCCACCGTCAGCGGCACACCCTCGGGGAGCTGCTGGACGGTGTAGTACGCGCCCAGGTCGTGCGGCACCGAGTCGAACCCGGCCGCGTGCACCAGCCGGGCGCCGGTCTCCCGGGCCCGGGCGTCGTGGCGGACGTACGTCAGGTCGACGAACTCGGGTTCACCCGACAGGTCCAGATAGTCGGTCCCGTTGTCCGCGCAGGCCGCCACCAGTTCCTCGCCGTACGTCACGTACGGGCCCACCGTCGTGGCCACCACGCGGGCCTGCTCGGCGAGGCGGCGCAGCGACGCGGGGTCGGTCACGTCGGCCCGCAGCACCCCGATCTCCGGGCCGTCGGGCGACCGCTCCCGCAGCCGCTCCCGCAGCCGCGCCAGGGGGAGTTCACCGCGCCCGGCGACGGCCCAGCGCAGATCCTTCGGCGCGTGCTCGGCGAGGTACTCGGCCGTCAGCGTCCCCACGAAGCCCGTGGCTCCGAAGAGCACGATGTCGTACGGCCGGTCGGCCCTGGAAGGCTTGCTCATGACACCCCTCGCTTCCGCAGCCCGCGCCGCTGTCGGTGGCTGAGGCTAGCGTGAGCGGAGCGGAGCGCGACGACGAGCCCGGAGGTGGACGGTGACCGTGCCCAGGAACGCCCTGAAGAAGTGGGAAAAAGTGCGCGAGTTCGCGCTCGGGCTGCCCGGCGCGGTCGAGGAGTTCCCCTGGGGTGACTCCGTGGCCAAGGTCGACAAGAAGGTGTTCGTGTTCCTCGGCGTGGCCGACGGCAGTCACCCGCTGGGTGTCACCCTCAAGCTCAAGGACGACACCAGCCACGCCCACGCCCTGTCCGCCCCCGGTGCCGAGCCCGCCGGCTACGGACTGGGGAGGTCCGGCTGGGTGCGCGTCCCGGTCCAGCCGGAGGGTGCCCCCGCCGCGGAGCTCCTCTGCGACTGGGTCGAGGAGAGCTACCGGACGATCGCCCCCAAGCGCCTGACGGCGGAGCTCGACGCACGCTGACGCCGCACCGGCGTGGTGGTACCGCCGACGACCTGGCACCCTGGATGTCTAAGCGCTTGCTCGTTCAGGCCTTGTGCCGCTCGCGGCACGTTCCTAACATCACCGGTGTTACATCAGTTGTGTCATAGCGACAGGGGCTGAAGACCATGGCGAACACGCCACCGCACGGTCCGCTCACCGGCGTACGCGTGGTCGAGCTGGCCGGCATCGGCCCCGGCCCCTTCGCCGCCATGCTCCTCGCCGACCTCGGCGCCGACGTGGTCCGCGTGGACCGACCCGGTGGCGGCGGCCTCGCGATCGACCCCCGCCACGACATCACCAACCGCAACAAGCGCTCCGTGATCGTCGACCTGAAGTCCCCGGACGGCCCCGCCCGCGTCCTGGACCTCGCGGCCCGCGCCGACGTCCTGATCGAGGGCAACCGCCCCGGCGTCGCCGAGCGCCTCGGTGTCGGCCCGGAGGCATGCCACGCCCGCAACCCGGCGCTGGTCTACGGCCGGATGACCGGCTGGGGCCAGGACGGCCCGCTCGCCCCGCGCGCCGGCCACGACATCGCCTACATCGCGCCCACCGGCACCCTCGGCATGATCGGCCGCCCCGGTGAGCCCCCGGCCGTCCCGGCCAACCTGCTCGGCGACTACGCGGGCGGCTCCCTCTACCTGGTCGTCGGCGTCCTCGCCGCCCTGCACCACGCCCGCGCCACGGGAACCGGCCAGGTCGTGGACGCCGCCATCGTCGACGGCACCGCACACCTCACCGCGATGATCCACGGCATGCTCGCCGCGGGCGGCTGGCAGGACCGGCGCGGGGCCAACCTCCTCGACGGCGGCTGCCCCTTCTACGGCACCTACGAGACGGCCGACGGCCAGTACATGGCGGTGGGCGCGCTGGAACAGCAGTTCTACGACGAGTTCGTCACCCTGCTCGGCATCGCCGACCAGGCCCCCGCCCGCAAGGACGTCACCCGCTGGGACGCACTGCGCGAGGCCGTCGCCGCCCGCTTCAAGACGCGGACCAGGGACGAGTGGACCGCCCACTTCGAGGGCACCGACGCCTGCGTGGCGCCCGTGCTGTCGCTGCGCGAGGCCCCGCACCACCCGCACCTCGCCGCGCGGGGCACCTTCACCGACCACGGCGGCATCACCCAGCCCGCCCCCGCACCCCGCTTCTCCGCCACCCCGACCGCCGTCCGCGGCGGCCCGGCACAGCCCGGCGCCGCCACCGCGGACGTGGCCCGCGACTGGGACGTACCGAGCCTGACGCAGGACGGGCCGCTCACGTCCCCAGCACCTGTGAAAGCCCCTCACCGAAAGGCCCCCCAGTGACCACCGAAGCGTACGTGTACGACGCGATCCGCACCCCGCGCGGACGTGGCAAGGCGAACGGCGCCCTGCACGGCACCAAGCCCATCGACCTGGTCGTCGGGCTCATCCACGAACTCCGCGACCGCTTCCCGGGCCTCGACCCCGCCGCGATCGACGACGTCGTGCTCGGTGTCGTCGGGCCCGTCGGCGATCAGGGCTCCGACATCGCCAGGATCGCAGCCGTCGCCGCCGGGCTGCCGGACACGGTCGCGGGCGTGCAGGAGAACCGCTTCTGCGCGTCCGGCCTCGAAGCCGTCAACATGGCCGCGATGAAGGTCCGTTCCGGCTGGGAGGACCTCGTCCTCGCGGGCGGCGTCGAGTCGATGTCCCGGGTGCCGATGGCCTCGGACGGCGGCGCCTGGTTCAACGACCCGATGACCAACCTCGCGACCAATTTCGTCCCGCAGGGCATCGGCGCCGACCTGATCGCCACCATCGAGGGCTTCTCCCGCCGCGACGTCGACGAGTACGCGGCCCTGTCGCAGGAGCGCGCGGCGACCGCCTGGAAGGAGGGCCGCTTCGCGCGCTCGGTCGTGCCCGTGAAGGACCGCGCCGGCCTGGTCGTCCTCGACCACGACGAGCACCCCCGTCCCGGCACCACCGCAGACTCGCTCGCCAAGCTGAAGCCGTCGTTCGCGGACATCGGCGACCTCGGCGGCTTCGACGCCGTGGCGCTGCAGAAGTACCACTGGGTCGAGAAGATCGACCACGTGCACCACGCGGGCAACTCCTCCGGCATCGTGGACGGCGCCGCCCTCGTCGCGATCGGCTCCAAGGAGGTCGGCGAGCGCTTCGGGCTCACCCCCCGCGCGCGGATCGTCTCCGTCGCGGTCTCCGGCTCCGAGCCCACCATCATGCTCACCGGCCCCGCCCCCGCCACCCGCAAGGCCCTCGCCAAGGCCGGGCTCACCATCGACGACATCGACCTCGTCGAGATCAACGAGGCCTTCGCCGCGGTCGTCCTGCGCTTCGTGAAGGACATGGGCCTGTCCCTGGACAAGGTCAACGTCAACGGCGGCGCCATCGCCCTCGGCCATCCGCTCGGCGCCACCGGCGCGATGATCCTCGGCACCCTCGTCGACGAACTCGAGCGCCAGGACAAGCGGTTCGGCCTCGCCACGCTGTGCGTCGGCGGCGGCATGGGCATCGCCACGATCGTCGAGCGCATCTGACCCGGTCCGTCCCACATCCCGATACGGAGCAGCAATGACCGAGAGCACCACCATCCGCTGGGAGCAGGACGAGACCGGCGTCGTCACCCTCGTTCTCGACGACCCGGGCCAGTCCGCGAACACCATGAACCAGGCGTTCCGCGACTCCCTCGCCGCGATCACCGACCGGCTGGAGGCCGAGCGGGACTCCATCCGCGGCATCGTCTTCACCTCCGCCAAGAAGACCTTCTTCGCCGGCGGCGACCTGCGCGACCTGATCCGGGTCACCCCCGAGACCGCCCAGCAGCTGTTCGACGGCGGCCTGGCCATCAAGCGTGACCTGCGCCGCATCGAGACCCTCGGCAAGCCGGTCGTCGCCGCGATGAACGGCGCGGCGCTGGGCGGCGGTTACGAGATCGCCCTGGCCTGCCACCACCGTGTCGCCCTGGACGCGCCCGGCTCGAAGATCGGCTGCCCCGAGGTCACCCTCGGTCTGCTGCCCGGAGGCGGCGGAGTGGTCCGCACCGTGCGCCTGCTGGGCATCACCGACGCCCTGCTGAAGGTGCTGCTCCAGGGCACCCAGTACAGCCCGCGGCGCGCCCTGGAGAACGGCCTGGTCGACGACGTCGCCGAGACCCCGGAGGAGATGCTCGCCAAGGCCCGCGCGTTCATCGACGCGAACCCCGAGTCGCGCCAGCCCTGGGACAAGCCCGGCTACCGCATCCCCGGCGGCACCCCCGCCAACCCCAAGTTCGCGGCCAACCTGCCCGCCTTCCCCGCCAGCCTGCGCAAGCAGACGAACGGCGCCCCCTACCCGGCCCCGCGCAGCATCCTCGCGGCGGCCCTCGAGGGCTCCCAGGTCGACTTCGAGACCGCCCAGGTCATCGAGGCCCGCTACTTCGTCGAGCTCGCCGCCGGTCAGACCTCGAAGAACATGATCCAGGCGTTCTTCTTCGACCTCCAGGCCGTCAACTCCGGCGCCAACCGGCCCAAGGACGTCGAGCGCCGTCAGGTCGCCCGGGTCGCCGTCCTGGGCGCCGGGATGATGGGCGCCGGCATCGCCTACTCCTGCGCCCGCGCCGGCATCGACGTCGTGCTGAAGGACGTCTCCCTGGAGGCCGCCCTCAAGGGCAAGGAGTACTCCGAGAAGCTGTGCGCCAAGGCCGTCGCCAAGGGCCGTACGACGCGGGAGAAGGCCGACGCGCTGCTGGCCCGCATCACCCCCACCGCGGAGGCCCAGGACCTCGCCGGCTGCGACGCGGTGATCGAGGCCGTCTTCGAGGACACCGCGCTCAAGCACAAGGTGTTCCAGGAGATCGAGCAGGTCCTCGCGCCGGACGCGCTGCTGTGCTCCAACACCTCCACGCTCCCCATCACCGCCCTCGCCGAGGGCGTCGAGCGCCAGGGCGACTTCATCGGGCTGCACTTCTTCTCACCGGTCGACAAGATGCCGCTCGTCGAGATCATCAAGGGCGAGCGGACCGGTGACGAGGCGCTCGCGCGCGCCTTCGACCTGGTCAGGCAGATCAACAAGACACCGATCGTCGTCAACGACTCGCGCGGCTTCTTCACCTCCCGTGTCATCGGCCACTTCATCAACGAGGGAGTGGCGATGGTCGGCGAGGGCGTCGAGCCCGCCTCCGTCGAGCAGGCGGCGGCCCAGGCGGGCTACCCGGCCAAGGTGCTCTCCCTGATGGACGAGCTGACGCTCACCCTCCCGCGCAAGATCCGCGGCGAGACGCGGCGCGCCGTCGAGGAGGCGGGCGGCACCTGGACCCCGCACCCGGCGGACGCCGTCATCGACCGCATGGTCGACGAGTTCGGCCGCACCGGCCGCAGCGGCGGCGCCGGCTTCTACGAGTACGGCGAGGACGGGAAGCGCGCCGGCCTGTGGCCGGGCCTGCGGGAGCACTTCACGCGCCCCGGCACCGAGATCCCCTTCCGGGACATGCAGGAGCGCATGCTCTTCTCCGAGGCGCTCGACACGGTCCGGCTGCTGGAGGAGGGCGTGCTGACGTCGGTCGCCGACGCCAACATCGGCTCCGTCTTCGGCATCGGCTTCCCCGGCTGGACCGGCGGCGTCCTGCAGTACGTCAACGGCTACGAGGGCGGCCTGCCCGGCTTCGTGGCACGCGCGCGGGAGCTCGCCGAGCGTTACGGCGACCGCTTCCAGCCGCCGGCGCTGCTCGTGGAGAAGGCGGAGAAGGGCGAGCGCTTCAGCGACTCAGCCCGTTCCTGACCCCGCGACCCACTCGCCCAGCTCCTCCTTCAGCGACCGCTGGAAGGTGGTCAGGAGCGCCTGCACCACCAACGGGTGCATATGGGCCGACAGGGACTTCACGTCCCGCGGCCTTTGCTCCGCGACCTCACCGCGGAAGAGCTGGGCGAGTTCGTGCGCCGCGGCGCGCGAGTGTGCGATGAGCACCTCGCGCGCCGCCAGGATCGCCTCCTGCGAGAGCGGCACGTCCAGCAGGCGGATGCCCAGCCGCAGCAGCCCGAGGTCGACGTCGTAGGAGTCGCCTCCGGGGCGGACGACGTCCATCGCCGTGAGGCGCTCGATGTCGCTGTCGGCCAGGGGCCGCCCCGCCCGCCGCTCCAGCTCCGCGCGTGTCATGGTCTCCACCGTGTCCGGCGCCCAGGAGGCCACCACCGCCCGGTGGATCGCCAGGTCGTGCGCGCTGAGATCCGGCGGCAGCTGCCGCAGATAGCGCTCGATCGCGGCCAGCGTCATCCCCCGCTCCTGCAACTCCTCGATGAGTTCCAGCCGGGCCAGGTGTTCCCTCCCGTAGTGCCCCACGCGCCGCGGGCCGATCTCCGGCGGCGGCAGCAGGCCCTTGGTGCCGTAGAAGCGCACGGTGCGCACCGTGACGCCCGCCCGCGCGGCCAGCTCGTCGATCGTGAGGGTCGGCTCCTCGGCGTCGGTCGTCATGCGCAGCAGTATCGCTGTCTCACCAGTGCTGTGAAACCTCACGCACACCGGTGTCCCCATGGTCGGGAGCACGATGGGAAGGGGCGCGGGGAACCGCGCGACCGGCCCCGGACGACCCGCGGCCACCCACCGCCCGGTGGGTCCGGGGCGAGTATCCGGTTCACCGTGCCCCTGCCGTACGCCGACAGCCACCTGATCGACTCCGGGACGCACCCGCGCGGGTCCTACCGGCCGTGCTCCTGGTCGTGCACCCCGTTGGTCGCGGCGATCTTCTTCCATGACTTCGGCTCCGCCTTCGCCCGGGGAGAGAGCGCCGCGTCCCGCGCCGCGGGCGCTCCCGGCTTCGACGGCTGGAACAGCCAGGTGTCGAACAGCCCGCCCAGCCGCTGCCCGGAGACCCGTTCGGCGTACCGGCGGAAGTCGGCCACCGAGGCGTTGCCATGGGCGTACTCCCGTGGCCAGCCCTTGAGAACGGCGAAGAAGTCCTCGTCGCCGATCTCGTTGCGCAGTGCCTGCAGGGCCAGCGCGCCCCGGTCGTAGACGGCCAGATGGAACTGGTTCTCCGGCCCGGGGTCACCGGGACGGACGGTCCAGAACGGATCGTCCGCCGGATGCGACGCGTACACGTGGTCCGCGAGCTCCTGTGCCGTTCCCTCGCCCTCGCTCTCGGACCACAGCCACTGGGCGTACCGCGCGAAGCCCTCGTTGACCCAGATGTCCTTCCACCGGGACACCGACACCAGGTCGCCGTACCACTGGTGGGCCAGCTCGTGCACGACCACGGACGTGTTCGATCCGTTCGAGAACTGACGAGGGCTGTAGAAGGGCCGGGTCTGCGTCTCCAGCGCGTAGCCGGTGTCGGTGTCCGGGACGTAGCCGCCGAGCGCGTCGTACGGATACGGCCCGAAGTAGCCGGTGAGCCAGTCCGCGATCTCACCGGTCCGCTCGACACTGGCCCGTGCCGCTCCGCCGAGGTCGCCCAGATCCTTGGAGTACGCGTTGATCACGGGGATGCCGCTCTCCGACGTCCCCGTCGTGATGTCGAACCTGCCGACCGCGAGGGTGGCGAGGTAGGTGGCCTGCGGCTTGTTGGACCGCCACGACCAGCGGGTCCAGCCGGCCCGCGAACTCGTCGACTTGAGCGTGCCGTTGGAGATGGCCTGCGTGCCGTCCGGGACCTGTACCGACACGTCGAAGGTGGCCTTGTCCAGCGGGTGGTCGTTGCTGGGGAACCACCACCACGCCGACTCGGGCTCACCGGCCGCGACCCCGCCGTCCGCCGTCCGCAGCCAGCTGGTGAAGCCGTACGCCCGCTCGGACGACGGCACTCCCTTGTAGCGCACCACCACGGTGACGGACGCGCCCTTGGCCAGTGGCTTGCTCGGCGTGATCTCCAGTTCGTGCTCGCCGGAGGTCCTGAACGCCGCCTTCGCGCCGTCGACCCGCACCTCGCCGACGTCCAGCAGGAAGTCCAGGTTGAACCGGGTCAGGTCCTGCGTGGTCCGGGCCAGCAGGGTCGCCGTGCCCTCCAGCCGGTCGTCCGCGGGCCGGTACTTCAGCCGCAGGTCGTAGTGGGAGACGTCGTAGCCGCCGTTGCCGTACGCCGGATAGTAGGGGTCGCCGATGCCCGGGGCGCCGGGGGAGTGGTTCGCGGCCGACGCCGGGATCGCCAGCAACAGGGACGCCGCCGCGAGCGCGCCCGGCGTCGTGGTTCTGCGGTGCACTGAAGCTCCAAGTCGTGGGGGGCCGGAGGACTGTCCGGAGCCTATGCATGCCCGGGCGGAACGGGCTTGCCCACAACAAATGCCGTCACATGAACGCCATTCGGCCGACATACACCCGGACGCCCCAATGCCGGTCCCCCGTCACCCGCGTGCGCTCCGGCGCGTCGTCAGCCGCCCCCTTCTGCACAGCAGTTGACGGCGGTACCGTCCGGCGCATGCCGACACGTACGCGCTTCATGACCTGGAGACCGCTCGCGACGGCGGCCGTCGCCGCGCTGACGGCCACGTTGCTCAGCCCCGCCGCCGCACAGGGCGCGCCGGGCGGGAGCACCCCACGGGAGACCACGTCGAGAGAGACCGCCTCACCGGAGACCGCCTTACCGGGGACCGCCTCACAGAAGACCGCCCCACGGGAGAGCCGCCCCGTCTACGCGTACGACACGGCCGTCCGTGAGGCCGTCTGGGTGGACACCGGCCTCGACGGCGACGGTGACGGCAGGTCCGACCGCGTCGCTGTCGACATCGTGCGCCCGCGCGAACCCGCCCAGCAGGGCCGCAAGGTGCCGGTCGTCATGGAGGCGAGCCCGTACTACTCGTGCTGCGGCCGGGGCAACGAGAGCCAGCGCAAGACCTACGACGCCGACGGTAACGTCGTCGGGACGCCGCTGTACTACGACAACTACTTCGTACCGCGCGGCTACGCGTTCGTCGCCGTCGACCTCGCGGGCACCAGCCGCTCCGACGGCTGTGTCGACGTCGGCGGCCGCTCCGACGTGCGCTCCGCGAAGGCCGTCGTCGACTGGCTGAACGGGCGCGGCAGGGCCTGGACCACCCGCACCGGCACCACCAGGGCCACGGCCGACTGGACCGACGGCAGAACGGGGATGATCGGCAAGAGCTGGGACGGCACCGTCGCCAACGGTGTCGCCGCCACCGGCGTCGAGGGCCTGGAGACCATCGTGCCGATCGGCGCGATCTCCTCCTGGTACGACTACTACTTCGCCAAGGGCGCCCCGCTGTACGACTCCGGCCCCGACTGGCTCTCCGACTACGTCAACAGCCCGGACGCCCGCGCCCGCTGCGGCGCCGTCCAGCGCGGGCTCGCCGACGGCGCCCCGCGCTCCGGCGACTGGACGCCGCTGTGGAGCGAGCGCGACCACGTCCGGGACGCGGACAAGGTGCGGGCCAGCGTCTTCCTGGTCCACGGCATGCAGGACCTCAACGTGCGCATGCAGCATGTCGGCCCGTGGTGGGACGCCCTCGCGGAGAACGGTGTGCAGCGCAAGATCTGGCTCTCCCAGACCGGACACGTCGACCCCTTCGACTTCCGCCGTGCCGCCTGGGTGAAGACCCTGCACCGCTGGTTCGACCATGAACTCCTCGGCCTCGACAACGGCATCGACCGCGAGCCGATGGCCGACATCGAACGCCATCCCGACCAGTGGGTGACGTCGGAGTCCTGGCCGCCGCGCGGCACGGGGACCGTACGGCTGAATCCCGCCGAGGGCACCCGCCCCGGGGTCGGCAGCCTGGACCTGCGCCCCGGCGCCGGCACCGAGACGTTCACGGACGATCCAGGACGCGGCGAGACCGACTGGGCCGCACGGATCGACCTGACCACCCCGGACAAGGCCGGCTTCGTCACCCGCCCCCTGGGCCGCGACCTGCGCCTGGCGGGCTCGTCGAAGGTCACCGTCACCGCGACCCCCACGACCTCGACGGCCCACCTCTCGGCCGTCCTCGTGGACCTCGGTCCCGCCACCGTCCGCGACTACGCCGACGCCGCCGAGGGCATCACCACCCTGCCCGAACGCACCTGCTGGGGCCCGTCCACCGCCGGTGACAGTTCCTGCTACAAGGAGACCCGGGCCAGGAAGACCGACGTCGGCTACACGATCGTCAGCCGCGGCTGGGCCGACCTCGGCAACCACGCCTCGGACCTCACCGGCCGCCCGCTCACCCCGGGCGAGCCGTACACCCTCACCCTCGACCTGGCCGCGACCGACCACGTGGTCCCGGCCGGACACCGGCTGGGCCTGATCGTCGCGGGCACCGACAGGGACCTCATCGAGCCCCCGGCCCACATCCCGGCGCTGACCCTGGACCTGTCGCGCACCTCCGCGCGTGTCCCGGTCGTCGGCGGAACGGCCGCCTACGTCCGCGCCACCGCAGGCGTCCGGGCCGAGGCCGCCCGTCCGGCCGCCGAACTGACCGGTGTCCGCGCTCCGCGCGACGCGGCGCGCCTGCCGGACGGGGGGCGGTGATCCCGACGCGGCGTGTCCCGCGCACGGGCCGATGAGACAGGCCTATTTTCCGCCACATGGGTAGGGGCGGGAGGGAGGGATCACATGAGCCCTCCGTGGCTCTGACGAAAGGTGCCGCCCGTGACGAACGACCGACCCGCCGACCACCATCCCCCGGCAGGGGACCCACTGCCGGGGGCGGAGGCGGGACTTCCCGGGCAGGCACCGCCCCGGACCGACCGGATCGTGTTCGGGGTCACCGCCGTGCTCACGCTGGCCTTCGTGATCTGGGGAGCGACCGCGACGGACTCCCTGGAACGCGTCTCCAGCAGCATGCTCAGCGGTCTGATCCACAACGGCGGCTGGGCGTTCATGCTGGCCGCCTCGGGGTTCGTCGTCTTCGCCCTCTGGCTGGCGATAAGCCGCTACGGCCGGATCCGCCTCGGCGCGGAGGGCGAGGAGCCCGAGTTCCGCACGGTGTCCTGGGTGGCGATGATGTTCAGCGCCGGCATGGGCATCGGCCTGATGTTCTACGGCGTGAGCGAGCCGCTCGCGCACTACACCACGCCACCGCCGGGCACGGACCCGGCCGACTCCGGCCAGCGCATGGAGACGGCCATGGCCACGACCCTGTTCCACTGGACGCTCCACCCGTGGGCGATCTACGCAGTGGTCGGTCTCGCCATCGCCTACAGCACCTTCCGCAGGCGCCGCCGTCAGACCATCAGCGCGGTCTTCACCCCGCTCATCGGCCGTCGGCACGCGAACGGCACCGCCGGCCGGGTCATCGACGTCCTCGCGATCGTCGCGACCGTCTTCGGTTCCGCGGCCTCGCTCGGGCTCGGCGCGCTCCAGATCGGTTCCGGCGTACGGGAGCTGGACTGGATGGACGACGTGAGCACCGGGCTGCTCGTCGCGATCATCGCGGTGCTCACCCTGGCGTTCGTCGCCTCGGCCGTCTCCGGTGTGGAGAAGGGCATCCAGTGGCTGTCCAACACCAACATGGTGCTGGCGCTGGTGCTCGTGCTGTTCGTGTTCGTCGCGGGCCCCACGGTCATCGTCCTCGACCTGCTGCCCACCTCGGTCTTCGCCTACCTCGGTGACCTCCCGCAGCTCGCGGGCCGCACCGAGGCCGCCGGCGGCGAGGGCGTCGCGGACTGGCTGGGCAGCTGGACCGTCTTCTACTGGGCCTGGTGGATCTCCTGGACGCCGTTCGTCGGTATGTTCATCGCCCGGATCAGCCGGGGCCGTACGATCCGGCAGTTCGTCGGCGGCGTCATCCTCGTGCCCAGCTCGGTCAGCCTCGTCTGGTTCGCCGTCTTCGGCGGCTCGGCGATGAGGACGGAGCAGCAGGGGCGGCTCGGCGACGAGTCCACCCCTGAGGGCCAGCTCTTCGCGCTCCTGCGGGAGTTCCCCCTCGCCACCGTCACCAGTCTGCTGGTGATGGTCCTCGTCGGCGTCTTCTTCGTCTCCGGCGCCGACGCGGCCTCGATCGTCATGGGCAGCCTCTCGCAGAAGGGAGCCCTCGAACCGACGCGCCCGGTCGTGGTGTTCTGGGGTGTGCTCACCGGGGCGGTGGCCGCCGTCATGCTCCTGGTCGGCAGCGGCCAGGGCGACGCGCTGACCGGGCTGCAGAACCTGACGATCCTCGCGGCGGCCCCGTTCGTCGTCGTGATGGTCTTCATGTGTGTCGCGCTCATGCGGGACCTGCGCCGCGACCCCGTCATCGTCCGCAACGAGATGGGTTCGGAGGCCATCGAACTGGCCGTCATCGAGGGCCACAAGAAGTACGACGGCGAGTTCGAGCTCCGCATCGGCCCGGGACGCGGCCCCGACGTGGAGGGTGACCCGATCGGCAAGCACTGACGTCCGTCCGGTCCCGCGTCACGGGGAGGCGGTCAGCCCGGCCGCCTCCTCCGCGCACCCCCACGCCACGGTGACGCCCGCACCCCCGTGCCCGTAGTGGTGCACGAGCACCCGTCCGTCCGGCAGCGTTTCGCGCTCCAGCCGCACGGCGTCCCGCACCGGCCGCAGCCCCACCCGGTGCTCCAGCACCCTCGCCCCCGCGATCTCCGGCCGCAGCGCCGCGCACCGCCGCACGATCGCCGCGGCCCCCTGGCACTGCGCCGCCTGACCCACCTGGCCGTGGCCGACGCCGAGGCGGGAGTCGAGGCGGGTGTCGAGGCGGGTGTCGAGGCGGGAGTCGAGGTCACCTCGGCCTGCCGGGTCCGCCTCACCGCGTACCGCCTCGACCGGCTCTCCCGCACCCGCACCCACGAGGTCTTCGACGGCGTCCTGGAACCGGGCCGGCACCGCATCCCGCTCCCCGCGAAGGCCGTGAAGGGCGAGTCGTACCTGGTGGCCAGGACGTCGGGAGGCGTGCTGGTGGAGGCGATGGCCCGCTGAGAACCGAGGAGCGGACGTGCCGCTCCGGCGCACTAGAATCGGCGGTCTGATGACTGCCACCCTCGTCGCCAAGAACCTCGCCGCCGGCCACGGTGACCGCGCGCTCTTCACCGGCCTCGACCTGGTCGTCGCGCCCGGCGACGTGATCGGACTGGTCGGTGCCAACGGAGCGGGCAAGTCCACGCTGCTGCGGATGCTCGCCGGACTCGCCGCCCCGGAGCAGGGCGAGCTGCGCCTGTCCCCGCCCACCGCCACCGTCGGGCATCTGCCGCAGGAACCGGAACGGCGGCCCGGTGAGTCGGTACGCGAGTTCCTGGCCCGCCGCACCGGCGTCGCCGAGGCCCAGCGCGCCATGGACGCCGCCACCCAGGCCCTGGTCGACGGAGCCCCCGGCGCGGACGACGCCTACGCCGACGCCCTGGAGCGCTGGCTCGGCCTCGGCGGCGCCGACCTCGACGAACGCGCCGAGGACGTCGCCGACACGCTCGGCCTCGCCGTCGGCCTCGACCAGCCCATGACGTCCCTCTCCGGCGGCCAGGCGGCCCGCGCCGGCCTCGCCTCGCTACTGCTCTCCCGCTACGACGTCTTCCTGCTCGACGAGCCCACCAACGACCTCGACCTCGACGGCCTGGAGCGCCTCGAACGCTTCGTCGGCGGACTGCGCGCCGGCACGGTCGTCGTCAGCCACGACCGCGAGTTCCTGACCCGCACGGTCACCAAGGTCCTCGAACTCGACCTCGCCCAGCAGCAGATCAACCTCTACGGCGGCGGCTACGCGGCCTATCTGGAGGAGCGCGACGTCGCCCGCCGGCACGCCCGCGAGGACTACGAGGAGTACGCCGACAAGAAGTCCGCCCTCCAGGACCGGGCGCTGATGCAGCGGTCCTGGATGGACAAGGGCGTGAAGAACGCCCGGCGCAAGGCGGGCAACGACAACGACAAGATCGGCCGCAAGTTCCGCAGCGAGGCCAGCGAGAAGCAGGCGGCGAAGGCCCGCCAGACCCAGCGCATGATCGAGCGGCTGGACGTGGTCGAGGAGCCCCGCAAGGAGTGGGAGCTGCGCATGGAGATCGCCTCGGCGCCCCGCTCCGGCGCGGTCGTGGCGACCCTGCGCGACGCGGAGGTCCGGCGTGGCGACTTCACGTTCGGACCGGTGTCCCTCCAGATCGACTGGGCGGACCGGGTCGCGGTCACCGGCGCGAACGGAGCGGGCAAGTCGACGCTGCTCGGGGCGCTGCTCGGCCGCGTCCCGCTCGACGCGGGGCACACCGTGCTCGGCTCGGGCGTGCTGGTCGGCGAGGTCGACCAGGCGCGCAAGCTGTTCCACGGCCCGGAGTCCCTGCTCGACGCGTTCCAGCGGGCGGTGCCCGACACCGAACCGGCCGAAGTGCGCACCCTCCTGGCCAAGTTCGGGCTGAAGGCGGACCATGTGCTCCGTCCGGCGGCCACCCTCTCGCCCGGCGAGCGCACCCGCGCCGGCCTCGCCCTGCTCCAGGGCCGGGGCGTCAACCTGCTGGTCCTCGACGAGCCGACCAACCACCTCGATCTGCCCGCCATCGAGCAACTGGAGTCGGCCCTCGACGCCTACACGGGCACGCTGCTGCTGGTCACCCACGACCGTCGGATGCTGGACGCGGTCCACGTCACCCGCCGGCTGGAGGTCGCGGACGGAAAGGTGAGCGAGCGCTAGCTGTTCCGTCCGGGACCTCGTGCGGCGTCCGCCACCCACGGGAGCTCCCGGGCACGCACCCGCCGCGGATCGCCCTCGCACTGCCCCCGTTCGGACCGGATGCCGCCCGGCCGCCCGCCCCCTCGCGACCGCGGTGGCGCCCGCCGACGGACGGCCGCCCGGGAGTGACGGGATCGGTCCCCCCATGCCTCGCCACGAGGTCCCAGGGTCAGCGTCGGCGCCGTGGTCCTGCCGGCACCCACCGTGCGGCCGGCCCGGCCCGGGCCCGCGCACGCGCGAGGGCCCGGGCCGCCCGGCTCAGCCCCGGCCGCCCTTCTTCGGGTCGAGCAGGCCCGCGCGGCGCAGGGCGTCGGCCATCGCACTGTTCGCCGGAGCCGGTGCCTGGCGGGCACCACCGCCCCCCTGGCGACCGCCACCGCCACCGCCGCCACTGCCACCGCCACCGCCGCCACTGCCACCGCCCTGCCGCTGCTGCGGCGGGCGCCCGCCGCCCCGCTGCGGGCGGCGCTCGCCGGAGCCCCGCTCCTGGGGCGCCGCCTCGTCGTCCAGCCGCAGGGTGAGGGAGATCCGCTTGCGCGGGATGTCGACGTCGAGGACCTTCACCTTCACGATGTCACCCGGCTTGACGACGTCCCGCGGGTCCTTGACGAACGTCTTCGACATCGCGGACACGTGCACCAGACCGTCCTGGTGGACGCCGACGTCCACGAACGCCCCGAACGCGGCCACGTTGGTGACCACGCCCTCCAGGACCATGCCCGACTCCAGGTCGCCGAGCTTCTCGACGCCCTCCTTGAAGGTGGCCGTCTTGAACGCCGGGCGCGGGTCACGCCCCGGCTTCTCCAGCTCCCTGAGGATGTCGCCGACCGTGGGCAGACCGAACGTCTCGTCCACGAAGTCCTGCGGCTTCAGCGACCGCAGCACACTCGTGTTGCCGACGAGCGCGGCCACCTCCTGTCCGGTGCTCTTCACCATCCGCCGGACGACGGGGTAGGCCTCGGGGTGCACGCTGGACGCGTCCAGCGGGTCGGCGCCCCGGATACGCAGGAAGCCCGCGCACTGCTCGTACGCCTTCGGCCCGAGCCGCGCCACCTTCTTCAGCTCGGGGCGGGACGTGAACGGGCCGTTGGCGTCCCGGTGGGCCACGATGTTCTCCGCGAGCCCGGACGAGATGCCCGACACGCGCGAGAGCAGCGGCGCGGACGCGGTGTTGACGTCGACACCGACGCCGTTCACACAGTCCTCGACCACCGCGTCCAGCGACCGCGACAGCTTCACCTCGGACAGGTCGTGCTGGTACTGGCCGACCCCGATCGACTTCGGGTCGATCTTCACCAGCTCGGCGAGCGGGTCCTGCAGCCGGCGCGCGATCGACACGGCGCCGCGCAGCGACACGTCCATGTCGGGCAGCTCCTGCGAGGCGAAGGCGGAGGCCGAGTACACGGACGCGCCCGCCTCGGACACCATCACCTTGGTGAGGTTCAACTCCGGGTGCCTGGTGATGAGTTCACCGGCGAGCTTGTCGGTCTCGCGGGACGCCGTGCCGTTGCCGATCGCGACCAGCTCGACCGCGTGCTCCGCGGCGAGCCGGGCCAGCTTGGCGATCGCCTCGTCCCACCTGTTGGCCGGGACGTGCGGGTGGATGACGTCGGTCGCGACGACCTTGCCGGTGGCGTCCACGACGGCCACCTTGACGCCGGTCCGGAAACCGGGGTCCAGGCCCAGCGTGGCGCGCGTACCGGCCGGCGCGGCGAGCAGCAGGTCCCGCAGGTTCGCGGCGAACACGCCGACCGCCTCGTCCTCGGCGGCCGTGCGCAGCCGCAGCCGCAGGTCGATGCCGAGGTGGACCAGGACACGGGTCCGCCAGGCCCAGCGGACGGTGTCCGTCAGCCACTTGTCGCCGGGGCGCCCGCGGTCGGCGATCGCGAACCGGCCGGCGATGATCCCCTCGTACGACGAGGGCCCCTCCGTCGCCTCCTCCGGCTCCAGGACGAGATCGAGGACCTCCTCCTTCTCGCCGCGCAGCATCGCGAGGATCCGGTGCGAGGGCAGCTCGGTGAACGGCTCGGCGAAGTCGAAGTAGTCCGCGAACTTGGCGCCGGCCTCCTCCTTGCCCTCCCGTACCTTCGCGGCCAGCCGCCCGCGCACCCACATGCGCTCACGCAGCTCACCGATCAGGTCGGCGTCCTCCGAGAACCGCTCGGTGAGGATCGCCCGGGCGCCGTCCAGGGCGGCCTGCGGGTCGGCCACGCCCTTGTCCGCGTCCACGAACGCGGCCGCCGCCGCGAGGGGCTCGACGGACGCGTCGCCCAGCAGCCCCTCGGCCAGCGGCTCCAGACCGGCCTCGCGGGCGATCTGCGCCTTGGTGCGCCGCTTGGGCTTGTACGGCAGGTAGATGTCCTCCAGGCGCGCCTTGGTCTCCGCGGCCCGGATCTGCGCCTGCAGTTCATCGGTGAGCTTGCCCTGCTCGCGCACCGACTCCAGGATCGCCGTCCGCCGCTCCTCCAGCTCCCTCAGATAGCGCAGCCGCTCCTCGAGCGTGCGCAGCTGCGCGTCGTCGAGCATCTCGGTCGCTTCCTTGCGGTAGCGGGCGATGAAGGGCACCGTGGAACCGCCGTCGAGCAGCTCCACGGCAGCCTTGACCTGCCGCTCCCGTACGCCGAGCTCCTCGGCGATCCTGCCTTCGATGGACCCTACGAGGGGTGTCGTCACGATCCCGTACCGCCTTCTCCACTTCGGGTTGCGCGGCAATTGTGGCAGGTGGCACCGACAACAGGGGAGCAGGGCGGGTAGTGGCGGGGCGGCGGTTCTCAGGCCCCGCGCGCGCCGGGCCGTCCGGCCCCGCAGGCGCCGCCCAGGAGCCGGCCCCCGCCCGGAACGGCGGCGTCACGACCGTGGCGACGGCGCCGCAGCTCCGGCGCAGCACATCCGCCGGGGGCGCGGAACGCGTCGTTCCCCTTCCGCCGGTGGTGTCACCCGTCCCCTTTTCGTCGGTGGCCTTGCCCGTCCCTCGCCCCCGAGTACCTCGCCCGTCGCGGCCCATGCCGGTCGAGCCGATGGCAGGAAAGGTGGGGAGCTCGTCATTGCGGCCGTCCCGAGGACAGGCGAAGAATCGCCTCCATGGAGCAGCGAACCGTCCTGTTCGTCCTCTTCGACGGCGTGCGGAGCCTCGATCTCACCGGTCCCGCGGAGGTCTTCGCGGGCGCCGAGCACCACACGCCGGGGACGTACCGGATACGCACCGCCTCCCTCGACGGCGGCCCGGTCCGCACCTCCAGCGGACTGACCCTGGTGCCGGACGGGCCCCTTGCCGGCGCGCCCGAGCCGCACACCCTGGTCGTCCCCGGCGGCGAGGGCACCCGTGCGCCGGAGCCTCGTCTGACCGACTGGCTGCGCGCGCACGGGCCACGCGCCCCCGTCTCGTCTCGGTGTGCACGGGATCGTACGAGGGTTTCACGGCCCTGGACGCCGTGGGCCCCTACGAGACCCTCGGCCGGCTCCCGGACGCGGAGACGGTCTTCGTGGCCGAACGCACCGGCCCCGTCCGCACCGACACCGGCAACCTCGCCCTCACCGCCGACCGGACGCCGGCCGACGTGCCGAGCCCCGACGTCGTGGTGGTGCCCGGTGGCCCCGAACCGGCACCCCGGATGGCGAACGGCACCCTGCTGGACTGGGTGCGCACCGTCGACACCCGCACCACCTGGACGACGTCCGTGTGCACCGGCTCCCTGATCCTGGCCGCCGCCGGACTCCTCCGGGGCCGCCGGGCGACCTCCCACTGGCTGACCCTGGACGAACTGAGGCCCTTCGGTGTGGAACCCACGGGCGAGCGGGTCGTCCTCGACGGCAAGTACGTCACCGCCGCCGGTGTCTCCTCGGGCATCGACATGGGCCTGACGCTGCTCGGCAGGATCGCCGGCGACGAACACGCCCAGGCCGTCCAGCTGATGACGGAGTACGACCCGCAGCCGCCCTACGACGCGGGCTCCCCGCTGAAGGCGCCCGCGCACCTCGTCGAGATGTTCCGGGGGCAGGCCGCGTCAGCCTGACGCGGTCCAGGTGAAGCGCGGCTGCCGCCGCTCCAGGAACGCGGTGACGCCCTCCGCCGTGTCGGCGTTGCCGCGCGCGTGCTCGGCCCAGTGGGCGTCCCGGTCGGTGTGCCCGTCGGCGAACTCCTTGGCCGACGCCTGGGTCAGCTGCGAGCGGGAGACCAGGACGCGGGTGAACTCGGCGACGCGCTTGCCGAGTTCGCCCTCGGGCAGTACCTCGTCGACCAGTCCGGTGCGCAGCGCCCGGCCGGTGTCGATCAACTCGCCGGAGTACAGCAGGTACTTGGTCGTCGCCGGACCGACCAGCGACACCAGCCGCCGGGTCGCCGAGGACGGATACACGATCCCCAGCTTCGCCGGTGTCACCCCGAACAGCGCGCCCTCCTCCGCGAACCGCAGGTCACAGGCCGCCGCGAGCTGCGCCCCACCGCCCACGCAGTGCCCGCGGACCGCCGCCAGCGTCGGCTTCGGGAACGCGGCGAGCGCCTCCTCGGCCAGCACGGACAGCCCTTGCGCCTCGGCGGGGGAGGCCCGCAGGGTGGAGATGTCGGCGCCCGCGCAGAACGTGTCTCCCTCGCCCGTCAGCACCAGGGCCCGTACCCCGGGGTCGGCCGCCAGGGTGTCGAGCAGCGGGGGCAGCGCCCGCCACATCGCGGCGGTCATGGCGTTCCGCTTGGCGGGATGGGCGATGACCACGGTCGCGACCGAGTCGGCGACGTCGAGCAGCAGCTGGGGCTCCATGTGCCGGATGCTAGCCGTGACCCCGCTCACTACCATCGACCAGGGGACCCGTGAGAGGAGGCGGCCCGATGGCGCGGACCACGAAGGACGGGAAGGCGAGGCTGCGGCGCGGCTTCGGCCGGCTGGTCGCGCTGGGCGTGCCGCTGGTCCTCGCCGGCCTGGTCGGCCTCGTGTACACCGGCGTGGCCACCCTGACGTCCATGCTGCTGTTCGGCTGGCTGCTGCTGATCGGCGGCGTGGTGGGTCTGCTGCACGCGATCGAGGGACGCGGCAGCAACTTCTTCTGGCTCGCTGCGATCGTCGCCGCCCTGAACATCGCCGCGGGTGTCGTGGTGCTGAAGAGCCCCGAGGCCGCCGCCGACGCCCTCGCCATGTTCGCCGCCCTGCTCTTCCTCGCCGCCGGGCTCTTCCGGCTGGTCGGCTCTCTGGTGGTGCGCGGCCCGCAGTTCGGCTGGACGCTGCTGCTGGGCGCCTTCGACCTGCTGCTGGGCATCGCGGTGCTGGGCTCCTGGCCGAGCAGCAGCCAGTACGTCATCGGCACGTTCATCTCGCTGGCCCTGCTCTTCGACGGCCTCGGCCTGATCGCCACCGGCTTCGGCGGCCGCCGGGTCGTCGGCATGGTGGAGGACGCCGGCGGTGACGGCGGGGGCGTCCAGGGCGCCCCGGGCGGGGCCACGAAACCCGTACAAGCCGAATAGTTCGTAAAGTCGGCAGCGGTGGGACAGGATGCAGTCACACATCTGACGGGGTCATACGCCAACGGTCAGAAGCGTTCGATAGTCGCTGACTTCTGTTCAGTTCTCCGGTGTGCCGAGGTCCGGTACCAACACTCGACGTGTGGTGACAATCGAGCACAAGGGTGGCGACCGGACCATGGACGACCACGGGCGCGGGCACGCCCCACGCCCCGAAGGCGACACAGGCGCACCCGTCGAGCCGAGGACGCGCGATCCACTGCCCTACGAGGGGGTGTGGCGGTTCACCGCCCCCGCGGTCGACGCCTCGGTCCCGCAGGCCCGGCACGCCGTACGGGACCTGCTCCTGCGTCAGCGGGTGCCGGTCACCGAGGACGTGCTCCAGGGACTGCTGCTGATCGTCTCCGAGCTGGTCACGAACGCCGTGCGGCACGCGGCGGTGCTCTCGCCGATGCTCGCCGTGGAGGTCGCCGTCGGCGCCGAGTGGGTACGCGTGTCCGTCGAGGACAACCACCCCTACCGCCCGATCGCCCTGGAGACGGACCACGGCAGGACCGGCGGCCGGGGACTGCTGCTCGTGCGGGAGATCACCCGGGAGGTGGGCGGCGTGTGCGACGTCGAGCACACCGCGAGCGGCGGCAAGGTGATCTGGGCCGCCCTGCCGCTCGACCCCGGACGGCTGATCTGAGGCTCACCAGCCCTCGGACGGACCCGTCAGCTCCCTGATCGCCGGACGGGCCGCGTCCAGCACCGTCATGAACCAGGCCGAGAAGGTGTCCTCGGCGTGCCGCTCCGCCAGTTCGGCGGGGGTGACGAACGCCGTGGCGTGCACCTCCTCCGGGTCCGGCCGCAGCGGTGCCTGCACCAGACCCACGAAGAGGTGGTTGTACTCCTGCTCCACCAGGCCCGAGGCGGGGTCCGGGTGGTTGTAGCGCACGGTGCCCGCCTCGGCGAGCAGCGACGGGGAGACACCGAGCTCCTCGAAGGTCCGCCTGGCCGCCGCCGCGAAGGGGGCCTCGCCGGGGTACGGGTGGCCGCAGCAGGTGTTGGACCACACGCCGGGGGAGTGGTACTTGCCGAGGGCGCGCTGCTGGAGCAGCAGCCGGCCGTATTCGTCGAACAGGAACACGGAGAACGCCCGGTGCAGCCGGCCCGGTGGCTGATGGGCGGCGAGCTTCTCCTCGGTGCCGATCGTCACGCCGTTCTCGTCGACCAGTTCCAGCAGGATCGCTTCCGCGGTGCCGTTCGACGAGCTGGTCGTCGCGTTGGCAGGTGTGATCGGCATACCCATCCTTCGCCTCGTTCCTCGCGCCCCAGTCTGCCGTACGAATCCGGCACTCCCGGCACTTCCCGGCGCGTCGGCGCCGGAAGGGGGCCCGGAAGGTGATCGTGCCCTGCTCACGCAGAAGGAACCATCCGCTACGGGCTGTGCGGGAAGTGGTGGGAGCGCGCGGTGGCGCGCCGTGCGCCGCCAGGGCGCTCAGTGGCACAGTCCCGGCTCGTGTTCCGCGTGACCGCCCGGTTCCAGCTGGAACGTGCAGTGCGCCACGTCGAAGTGGTGGCCCAGGCAGCCCTGCAGCTCGTGGAGGATCTTCTCGTGTCCTATCGCGTTCAGGACCTCGGAGCGGACGACGACGTGGGCGGACAGCACCGGCATGCCCGACGTGATGGTCCAGGCGTGCAGGTCGTGCACGTCCTCGACGCCGTCGAGCTCCAGCATGTGGGTGCGCACCTCGTCCATGTCGACGCCCTTGGGGGCCGACTCCAGGAGCACGTCGAGCGTCTCGCGCAGCAGCTTCAGCGTGCGCGGCACGATCATCAGGCCGATGGCCAGCGAGGCGATCGGGTCGGCGGCCTGCCAGCCGGTCGTGAGGATCACCGCGGCCGAGATCAGCACCGCGAGCGAGCCCAGCGCGTCCGCAGCCACCTCCAGGAACGCGCCGTGCACGTTCAGGCTCTCCTTCTGGCCCCGCATGAGCAGCGTGAGAGAGATCATGTTCGCGACCAGACCGATCGCGCCGAACACGAGGGTCAGCCCGCCCTCGGTGGCGGCCGGTGTGATGAACCGCTGGATCGCCTCGTAGAGCACATAGCCGCCGACCCCGAGCAGCAGCAGACAGTTGGCGAGCGCGGCGAGGATCTCGGCGCGCGCGAACCCGAAGGTCCGGTTGGCGCTGGCCGGCAGGTTGGCGAAGTGGATCGCCAGCAGCGCCATGCCGAGACCGAGCGCGTCGGTCGCCATGTGCGCGGCGTCGGCGATCAGCGCGAGGGAGTCCGCGAGCACACCGCCGACGATCTCGACCACCATGACGGTGAGCGTGATGCCCAGCGCGATCCGCAGCCTGCCGCGGTAGGCGGCCGCGGCCGTACCGGTGGCCCGCGCGCCGTGCGCGTGCCCGTGATCGTGCCCTGCCCCCATGGAAAGCCGCCTCCTGCGATCGGGTCCGGACCCCAGTGAACTACGGGTGGGGGGTATCCGGCAACGCGGCACTGAACACCGTTGTCATATGCCCTGACCTGCGGAAACGACGGGCAGGTCAGGGCGTCGCGGTGATTGGCGAGGGGCTCAGCGGCCGTGGTGGAGCCGCCATCCCCGCCAGGCCGTTTCCACCATCTCGGGTACCGGGCGCCGGGCGGTCCAGCCCAGCTCCGACCTGGCCCGGGCGGCGGAGGCGACGGCGCGCGCCGCGTCCCCGGGCCGGCGCGGTTCGACGACGGGCGCACGCGTGTCGCCGGTCACCTCACCGATCAGGGTGACCAGTTCGCGCACCGACACACCCTCGCCGCGCCCGATGTTCACGGTCAGGTCGCCCGCCGCCTCGGGCGCCGAGAGCCGCCGGGCCGCCGCGAGGTGCGCGTCGGCGAGGTCGGCCACGTGGATGTAGTCGCGCACACAGGTGCCGTCCGGCGTCGGGTAGTCGTCGCCGAAGATCCGCGGGGCCTCGTCGCGCGTCAGCCGGTCGAAGACCATGGGGACGATGTTGAACACGCCGGTGTCGGCCAGCTCGGGCGCGGCAGCGCCCGCCACGTTGAAGTAGCGCAGGCACGCCGTGGCGATGCCGTGCGCCCGCCCGGCCGCCCGCACCAGCCACTCACCGGCGAGCTTCGTCTCGCCGTAGGGGCTCATCGGCGCGCACGGTGTGTCCTCCGTGATGAGTTCCACATCGGGGTTGCCGTAGACGGCCGCGGAGGAGGAGAAGACGAAACGCCCGATCCCGGCCCCGGCGACCGCGTCCAGCAGGATCGCGAGACCGCCGACGTTCTCCTCGTAGTAGCGGGCCGGCTGGGCGACGGACTCGCCGACCTGCTTGCGCGCCGCGAGATGCACCACCCCGGTCACCGCGTGCTCGGCCAGTACCCGCTTCAGCAGCTCCGCGTCCCCGGACGAACCCCGCACCAGGGGAACGTCCGCCGGGAGCCGCGCGGGCACCCCGGACGAGAGGTCGTCCAGTGCGACGACGCGCTCCCCGGCCTCCGCCATGACCCGCGCCACATGCGCCCCGATGTATCCGGCACCGCCGGTGATCAGCCATGTCATGGTGGCCCACCCTAGTCCCGGCCGGTGGCCGACCCGGCCGGACGACGCGTCCCGTGCGCCCCGCCGGCCCGCCCGCGGCGGTCCGATCTTGTCCGCCGGACCCGGCATCACCGATGATGAGCGACAGCAGACGGTGTCGACCGGACCGTTAACGGCCGGTGAACACCGGCTTCCCGTCATCCGATAGCCTCTGCCGACATGCCGTCCGCCGGTGCAGCTCCGCCTGCCCCCAACGACGCCCCACCATGCACGCGACCGGCGTGGAAACGCCGGCCCCCAGGGAGTGAGTTCGGTTGCCGACCGCCATCGTCACCGGTCAGCCGGTCCCCGGATCGTCGATCGAGGGCGATCTGCGGTCTCTCGGCTTCGAGGTGCGCACAGCCGCCGACCCGGCCGGGACCGAGACCCTTCTCGCCCAGGTGCCGGGTGACCAGCGGGTCGCCGTGGTCGACGCCCGTTTCGTCGGCCATCTCCACACGCTGCGCCTCGGCCTCACCGACCCGCGCTTCCCGCTCGCCGCGATCCCCGGCGCCGTCACGGCCCAGCCCGCCGGCCGTCAGGCCCTGGCGCGCGCGCTGGCCCGCCAGACCTCCGCCCAGGGCACACTGCTGGTCGACAGCCTCGCCGACCGGATAACCGGCACGCTGGACACGGACGTGCACCGGCCCGAGCTCGGCACCCTGGTCGCGGCCGTGCCCGCCGACCCGCAGGCCCGCAACGAGGCCAGGCAGGCGGTCGCCGCCGTCGACGACGAGGCCGTACGCCTGAAGTCGGCGGTCAAGGCACGCGACGGCTTCTTCACCACCCACTTCGTCAGCCCGTACTCCCGCTACATAGCGCGCTGGTGCGCCCGGCGCGGACTGACCCCCAACCAGGTCACGACCGCCTCCCTGCTCACCGCCCTGGCCGCGGCGGGCTGCGCGGCCACCGGCACCCGCGGCGGGTTCGTCGCGGCGGGCGTGCTCCTCATCGCGTCCTTCGTGCTCGACTGCACCGACGGCCAGCTGGCCCGCTACTCCCTGCAGTACTCCACCCTCGGCGCCTGGCTGGACGCCACCTTCGACCGCGCCAAGGAGTACGCCTACTACGCGGGCCTCGCCCTCGGCGCCGCACGCGGCGGCGACGACGTCTGGGCCCTCGCCCTGGGCGCGATGGTCCTGCAGACCTGCCGGCACGTCGTCGACTTCTCCTACAACGAGGCGAACACCGGAGATCCGGCGGGCACGGCCGACACCAGTCCCACCGCCGCACTGTCCGACAGACTGGACAGGGTCGGCTGGACGGTGTGGCTGCGCCGGATGATCGTCCTGCCGATCGGCGAACGCTGGGCGCTGATTGCGGTGCTCACTGCCGTCACGACCCCGCGCGTCACCTTCACCGTGCTGCTCATCGGGTGCGCCTTCGCCGCGGCCTACACCACCGCGGGCCGCGTCCTGCGCTCCCTGACCCGCAAGGCCGGCCGGACCGACCGCGCGGCCCGGGCGCTGGCCGATCTGGCCGACAGCGGCCCCCTGGTGGAACTTCTCACACGCAAGGTGCGCCTGCCCGCGGCCCCGGTCTGCGCCGCCGCCGGCGGTCTCCTCCTGGTGACCTCCGCCGCACTCGCGGGCGCGACCTGGCCGACGCTGCTCGCCGCGCTCGCGTACGTCGCGCTCTCCGCGGCCGCCGTCTCACGCCCCCTGAAAGGCGCGCTGGACTGGCTGGTTCCGCCCTTCTTCCGGGCCGCCGAATACGGGACCGTGCTGATCCTGGCAGCTGAATCAGAGGTGAACGGAGCACTTCCCGCGGCTTTCGGACTGGTTGCGGCCGTCGCCTACCATCACTACGACACGGTCTACCGCATCCGTGGCGACGCGGGTGCTCCCCCGCAGTGGCTGGTGCGGGCGACCGGGGGGCACGAGGGCCGGACGCTGGTGGTCGTGATCCTCGCCGTGGCGCTGAGCGCCGCGCAGTTCACGGTCGCGCTCACGGCGCTCGCCGTGGCCGTCGCCCTGCTCGTGCTCCTGGAGAGCATCCGCTTCTGGGTGTCCGCCCATCGACAGGGCGCACCCGCCGTACACGACGAAGGAGAACCCGCATGATCGGCCTCGTGCTGGCGGCCGGCGCCGGCCGGCGTCTGCGCCCCTACACCGACACCCTGCCCAAGGCGCTGGTGCCGGTGGGGCCCGCGGGCGACGAGGACGGTCCCACGGTGCTCGACCTCACCCTGGCCAACTTCGCCGAGATCGGCCTGAGCGAGGCCGCGATCATCGTCGGCTACCGCAAGGAGGCCGTGTACGCCCGCAGGGCCGAGCTGGAGCGGAAGTACGGCCTCAAGCTCACGCTGATCGACAACGACAAGGCCGAGGAGTGGAACAACGCCTACTCCCTGTGGTGCGGGCGCGACGCGCTCAAGGACGGTGTGATCCTCGCCAACGGCGACACCGTGCACCCGGTCTCCGTGGAGCGGACGCTGCTCGCCGCGCGCGGCGAGGGCCGGCGGATCATCCTCGCCGTCGACACCGTGAAGTCGCTGGCCGACGAGGAGATGAAGGTCGTCGTCGACCCCGAGCGGGGCGTCCGGAAGATCACCAAGCTGATGGACCCGGCGGAGGCCACCGGCGAGTACATCGGCGTCACCCTCATCGAGGGCGACGCCGCTCCCGAACTGGCGGACGCCCTGCGCGCCGTCTGGGAGAGCGACCCCCAGCAGTTCTACGAGCACGGCTACCAGGAGCTCGTGAACCGAGGCTTCAAGATCGACGTGGCTCCGATCGGCGACGTGCCGTGGGTCGAGATCGACAACCACGACGATCTGGCCCGGGGACGGGAGATCGCGTGCCGGTACTGACCAGGCTCGTCCCGACACCGGTAGTCGTCGACATCCGCCCGGGTGCCCTCGACGACCTCGCCGGTGTGCTCGCCGACGAGCGGATATCGCACTCGGGCAGGCTCGCCGTCGCCGTCAGCGGCGGCTCCGGCGCCCGGCTGCGCGACCGCGTCGCCCCGCAGCTGCCCGGCGCCACCTGGTACGAGGTGGACGGCGGCACGCTGGACGACGCCGTGCGGCTGGCCGCCGACATGAAGGCGGGCCACTTCGACGCCCTCGTCGGGCTCGGCGGCGGCAAGATCATCGACTGCGCCAAGTTCGCCGCGGCCCGAGTCGGCCTCCCCCTGGTCGCCGTCCCGACGAACCTCGCGCACGACGGCCTGTGCTCCCCGGTCGCGACCCTCGACAACGACGCGGGCCGCGGCTCGTACGGCGTGCCCAACCCGATCGCCGTCGTCATCGACCTGGACGTCATCCGCGAGGCCCCGGTCCGCTACGTGCGGGCCGGCATCGGCGACGCGGTCTCCAACATCTCCGCGATCGCCGACTGGGAGCTGGCGAACCGCGTCAAGGGCGAGAAGATCGACGGACTCGCCGCGGCGATGGCCCGCCAGGCCGGCGAGGCGGTGCTGCGGCACCCGGGCGGCATCGGCGACAACGACTTCCTCCAGGTGCTGGCCGAGGCCCTGGTCCTCAGCGGGATCGCCATGTCCGTCTCCGGCGACTCCCGCCCCTCCTCCGGCGCCTGCCACGAGATCAACCACGCCTTCGACCTGCTGTTCCCCCAGCGCGCGGCCGCGCACGGCGAGCAGTGCGGACTGGGCGCGGCCTTCGCGATGTATCTGCGCGGCGCTCACGAGGAGTCGGCGTACATGGCCGAGGTGCTGCGCCGGCACGGACTGCCGGTGCTCCCGGAGGAGATCGGCTTCACCCCGGACGAATTCGTCCGGGTCGTGGAGTACGCCCCTCGGACCCGGCCGGGCCGCTACACGATCCTCGAACACCTCGACCTGCAAACCCACCAGATCAAGGACACCTACGCCGACTATGTCAAGGCCATCGGTAGCTGAACTCCGCCCCGTCGTCCACCCCGCCGGGGTCAAGGACAGGCGCAGCGGTGAGCACTGGGCTGGACGCCTCTACATGCGTGAGGTGTCGCTGCGGGTCGACCGCTACCTCGTGAACACCAAGGTCACCCCCAACCAGCTCACGTACCTGATGACCGTGTGCGGTGTGCTCGCGGCCCCCGCCCTGCTGGTTCCCGGCATCCCGGGAGCCGTGCTCGGCGTGGTGATGGTCCAGCTGTACCTGCTGCTGGACTGCGTCGACGGTGAGATCGCCCGCTGGAAGCAGCAGTTCTCGCTGGGCGGCGTCTATCTGGACCGGGTCGGCGCCTACCTCACCGACACGGCCGTGCTGGTCGGCCTCGGCCTGCGCGCCGCCGACCTGTGGGGCAGCGGCCGGGTCGACTGGCTCTGGGCGTTCCTCGGCACTCTCGCCGCCCTCGGCGCGATCCTGATCAAGGCGGAGACCGACCTCGTCGGCGTGGCCCGGCACCAGGGCGGGCTGCCGCCGGTGAAGGAGACCGCCTCCGAGCCGCGCTCCTCCGGCATGGCGCTGGCCCGGCGGGCCGCGGCCGCGCTCAAGTTCCACCGGCTGATCCTCGGCATCGAGGCGTCGCTGCTGATCCTGGTCCTCGCGATCCTGGACGCGATCCGGGGCGACCTGTTCTTCACCCGGCTCGGCGTCGCCGTGCTCGCCGGGATCGCCCTCCTCCAGACACTCCTGCACCTGGTGTCCGTCCTCGTCTCGAGCAGGCTCCGGTGAGCCCGGGGATGCGCGTCGGGGCCGTCATCATCACGATGGGCAACCGGCCCGCGGAGCTGAGCGCGCTGCTGGAGTCGGTCGCCGGGCAGGAGGGCGACCCGATAGACGTGGTCGTCGTCGGCAACGGCTCACCGGTGCCCGAGGTCCCCGCCGGCGTGCGCACCGTCGAGCTGCCGGAGAACCTCGGCATCCCGGGCGGGCGCAACGTCGGCATCGAGGCCTTCGGCCCCGGCGGCCGCGACGTCGACGTACTGCTGTTCCTCGACGACGACGGCCTGCTCGCCCGCGCCGACACCGCCGAGCTGTGCCGCGAGGCGTTCGAGGCCGATCCCGGGCTCGGTATCGTCAGCTTCCGTATAGCCGACCCCGACACCGGCGTCACCCAGCGCCGCCACGTTCCCCGGCTGCGGGCCTCCGACCCGCTGCGTTCCTCGCGCGTGACCACCTTCCTCGGTGGCGCCAACGCGGTGCGCACCCGGGTGTTCGCCGAGGTCGGCGGCCTGCCCGACGAGTTCTTCTACGCGCACGAGGAGACCGACCTGGCCTGGCGCGCCCTCGACGCGGGCTGGCTGATCGACTACCGGTCGGACATGGTGCTGTACCACCCGACGACCGCGCCCTCGCGGCACGCGGTCTACCACCGCATGGTCGCCCGCAACCGCGTCTGGCTCGCCCGCCGCAATCTGCCGGCCGCCCTCGTCCCGTTCTATCTGGGCATCTGGCTCGCCCTGACGCTGCTGCGCCGCCCCTCGCGGCCGGCCCTGCGGGCATGGTTCGGCGGCTTCCGGGAGGGCTGGCGGTCCTCCTGCGGGCCCCGCCGGCCCATGAAGTGGCGTACGGTGTGGCGGCTGACCCGACTGGGCCGACCTCCTGTCATCTGACAAGCTCGTCCCTGAGAGGATTCGGGGCGTAACGCTCGGCTCCCGGCCGCTGCCCAGCCCGCAGGGGCTGCGCATCTCGAAGACGAAAGTTTCGACTAGTGAGTGAGACCACGCACGACGGCACAGTCGCGGTGACCGCGCCCGTGCCATCCGACGAGGGACTGGCCGCGGCGGACCTCGCCGCGAAGTACGGCCTGACCGTGAGCGGCGCCCGCCCCTCCCTCGTCGAGTACGTCCGCCAGCTCTGGGACCGTCGCCACTTCATCCTCGCGTTCTCGCGGGCGAAGCTGACCGCCCAGTACAGCCAGGCCAAACTCGGCCAGCTGTGGCAGGTCGTCACACCGCTGCTCAACGCGGCCGTGTACTTCTTCGTCTTCGGCGTGATCCTGGAGGCCGACCGGGGCATGCCGCGGGAGGTGTACATCCCCTTCCTGGTGACGGGCGTGTTCGTCTTCACCTTCACGCAGAGCTCGGTGATGGCCGGCGTCCGGGCGATCTCCGGCAACCTCGGTCTGGTGCGCGCCCTGCACTTCCCGCGTGCCTCGCTGCCGGTCTCCTTCGCCCTGCAGCAGCTCCAGCAGCTGCTCTTCTCGATGATCGTGCTGTTCGCCGTGACCTGTGCCTTCGGCAGCTACCCGACGCTGTCCTGGGTGCTGATCGTGCCGGCGCTCGCGCTCCAGTTCTGCTTCAACACCGGTCTCGCGCTGATCATGGCCCGGGCCGGCTCCAAGACACCGGACCTCGCGCAGTTGATGCCGTTCGTGCTGAGGACGTGGATGTACGCGTCCGGCGTCATGTACTCCATCCCGATCATGCTGGCCGACAAGCCGTCCTGGATCGCCAACATCCTCCAGTGGAACCCGGCCGCGGTCTACATGGACCTGATGCGCTTCGCGATGATCGACGGCTACGGCTCCGAGAACCTCCCCGACCATGTCTGGGCGATCGCCTGCGGCTGGGCGGTGCTGTTCGTCCTCGGCGGCTTCGTGTACTTCTGGAAGGCGGAGGAGAGGTACGGCCGTGGCTGACCGCACGAGCGAGGAACGCATCCCCACCGTCATCGCGGACGAGCTGCACATCGTCTACCGCGTCAACGGCGCGAAGACGGGCAAGGGCAGCGCCACCGCCGCCCTCAGCCGCATCGTCAAGCGCCGCGAGGACCGGGGGGTGCGCAAGGTGCACGCCGTGCGCGGTGTCTCCTTCGTCGCCTACCGGGGCGAGGCCGTCGGCCTGATCGGCTCCAACGGCTCCGGCAAGTCGACGCTGCTGCGGGCCATCGCCGGACTGCTGCCCGCGGAGAGCGGCAAGGTCTACACCGACGGCCAGCCCTCGCTGCTCGGGGTGAACGCGGCCCTGATGAACGACCTGACCGGTGAGCGCAACGTCATACTGGGCGGTCTCGCCATGGGCATGACCCGTGAGCAGATCAAGGAGCGCTACCAGCAGATCGTCGACTTCTCGGGCATCAACGAGAAGGGCGACTTCATCACGCTGCCCATGCGGACGTACTCCTCCGGCATGGCCGCCCGCCTGCGGTTCTCCATCGCGGCCGCCAAGGACCACGACGTCCTGATGATCGACGAGGCGCTGGCCACGGGCGACCGCTCCTTCCAGAAGCGCTCCGAGGAGCGCATCCGCGAGCTGCGCAAGCAGGCGGGTACGGTGTTCCTGGTCAGCCACAACAACAAGTCGATCAGGGACACCTGCGACCGTGTGCTGTGGCTGGAGCGCGGTGAGCTGCGCATGGACGGACCCACCGACGAGGTCCTCAAGGAGTACGAGAAGTTCACGGGTAAGTAGACAGCCGTTCGGGGCCCCGCCGGAACCGCTCCGGCGGGGCCCCGTGACGTCGGCGTGTCGCCGGTGGGGGCTCCCGGTGCCGAGCGCAAAGGAAGCGTCAACTCCGTTCGGCCGCAGGGGGCTTGAAGCCAATCGGTGTGCTCTTGTGATGCGCAGGACACCCCCTCGGTCCGCGCCGCGTTGTACAACGTAAGCTGTACCGGTGCCGAAACACGGCAAGTAGGGCCATAATGCGCGACATCCTCCAAGGTGGCAGCCGCCTGAACGCATGGCGGCGTGTCCGAAATAGTGTGAATTGGGTCAGCAGTGTAGAACGGGAGATGTGACGGCAATGGCTACGGAAACTCCCCGGCTCCGCGAAGCATGTGCCGTCCCCGCCCCGGGCAGCGAGCGGTGACGGGAGCCGCGACGACGCGCACGGACATCACGGAGCGCGCGACGCTGGACAAGGCCACGGCAGAGAACTTCCCCGTGGCCCCCTTCTTCCTGCCCCGGGCCTGGCGCACCGACCTCATGGCCGTGTACGGCTTCGCCCGCCTCGTCGACGACATCGGCGACGGCGACCTCGCCCCCGGTGGCGCCGACGCCCGTCTCCTCGGTGTGCCGCCCGAGCGGGCCGGTGACCGCATGGCCCTGCTGGACGCCTTCGAAGCCGATCTCCACCGCGTCTTCGACTCGGCTCCCGCCCACCCCCTGCTGCGCCGCCTCCAGCCGACCGTCCGCCGCTGCGCCCTGCCCCCCGAGCCCTTCCTCGGCCTGATCGCCGCCAACCGCCAGGACCAGCTCGTCAGCCGGTACGAGACCTACGACGACCTGCTGGCCTACTGCGAGCTGTCCGCGAACCCCGTGGGCCGGCTCGTCCTCGGTGTCACGGGCACCTCCACCCCCGAGCGCGTCCGCCGCTCGGACGCGATCTGCACGGCCCTGCAGATCGTCGAGCACCTCCAGGACGTGGCGGAGGACCTCGGCCGCGACCGCGTCTATCTGCCCGCCGAGGACATGGCGCGCTTCCATGTCCGGGAGGCGGACCTCGCCGCGGCCACCGCCGGCGCGTCGGTGCGCGCACTGGTCGCCTACGAGGCACAGCGCGCCCGCGACCTCCTGGACGAAGGCGCCCCCCTCGTGGGCAGCGTGCGCGGAAGACTGAGGTTGCTGCTCGCGGGGTTCGTGGCGGGAGGAAGGGCGGCCGTCCAGGCGATCGCCGCCGCCCGCTACGACGTACTTCCCGGCCCGCCCAAGCCCGGCAAGCTGCGGTTGCTGCGTGAGGTGGGCGTGACCCTGCGAGGAGAGGGGTGATCCGGACCGTGGAGCACGCACCGCACGTGTCCGCACCGGTACTCGCCGCCTACAGCTACTGCGAGGCCGTCACCGGACAGCAGGCACGTAACTTCGCCTACGGGATCAGGCTGCTGCCGACGCCCAAGCGCCGCGCGATGTCGGCGCTGTACGCGTTCTCCCGCCGCGTCGACGACATCGGCGACGGAGATCTCGCCGACGACGTCAAGTTCGACCGGCTCCAGGAGACCCGCTCGCTGCTCGCCCGGATCCGCGGCGAGGAGATCGGCGAGGACGACACCGACCCGGTCGGCGTCGCCCTGGCCCACGCCGCCCGGCACTTCCCGATCCCGCTGGACGGCCTCGACGAGCTCATCGACGGCGTCCTGATGGACGTCCGCGGGGAGACCTACGAGACCTGGGACGACCTGAAGGTCTACTGCCGCTGTGTGGCCGGGGCCATCGGCCGGCTCTCGCTCGGTGTCTTCGGCACGGAACCGGGCGCGCGCGGCGCCGAGCGTGCTTCCGAGTACGCCGACACGCTCGGGCTCGCGCTCCAGCTCACCAACATCCTGCGCGACGTCCGTGAGGACGCCGAGGGCGGGCGCGTCTACCTGCCCGCCAACGATCTCGCCAAGTTCGGCTGCTCGGCCGGGTTCAGCGGGCCGAACCCGCCGGAAGGCGCCGACTTCGCCGGCCTCGTGCACTACGAAGTGCGGCGGGCCCGCGCCCTCTTCGCCGAGGGCTACCAGTTGCTGCCCATGCTCGACCGGCGCAGCGGCGCCTGCGTCGCCGCCATGGCCGGTATCTACCGCCGGCTCCTCGACCGCATCGAGCGTGAACCCGAGGCCGTACTGCGCGGCCGGGTCTCGCTGCCCGGACGCGAGAAGGCGTACGTCGCCGTGCGCGGCCTGTCCGGTCTGGACGCCCGGCACATCACCAGGCGGGCCGTCAGGAGGCGTGCCTGATGGACGGCCCGGGGCAAGCCGGCGCCGGCGGCGAGAAGCGGTACGCAACCCTCCGTGTCCGGGCGGCGTCCCTGAGTGCGACGGCCCGCCGGGACGCCGCGACGCGTCGCGGCGGGTGCGCAGGGGAGGGTGCGTGATGACCGACGCGATGCGGTCCGGGCCCGCACGGGACACGGTGGTGATCGGCGGAGGGCTCGCCGGCGTCACCGCCGCGCTCGCGCTCGCCGACGCCGGGGTGCGCGTCACCCTGCTCGAAGGCAGGCAGAGACTGGGCGGCCTGGCCTTCTCCTTCCAGCGCGGTGAGCTGACCGTCGACAACGGCCAGCACGTCTATCTGCGCTGCTGCACCGCCTACCGCTGGTTCCTCGACCGCATCGGCGGCGCGGCACTGGCCCCGCTGCAGGAACGTCTCGACGTCCCCGTCCTGGACGTCACCAAGCCCGAGGGCCGGCGACTCGGCAGGCTGCGTCGTGACGCGCTGCCGGTGCCCCTGCACCTGGGGCGAAGCCTCGCGACATACCCGCATCTCTCGCTCGCCGAGCGTGCCAGGGTCGGCCGGGCCGCGCTCGCGCTGAAGGGTCTCGACCTCGCCGATCCGGCGCTGGACGCACAGGACTTCGGCAGTTGGCTGACCGCGCACGGTCAGTCGGCGCGTGCCGTCGAGGCCCTGTGGGACCTGGTCGGGGTCGCCACTCTCAACGCGGTCGCGGGCGACACCTCCCTCGGGCTCGCCGCGATGGTGTTCAAGACCGGTCTGCTGTCCGAGCCGGGCGCGGCCGACATCGGCTGGGCGCGCGTCCCGCTGGGCGAACTGCACGACCGGCTGGCCCGCAGGGCGCTCGACTCCGCCGGCGTCCGCACCAGGATCCGTTCACGCGCCACCTCCATCTCCCGGAACGACAACGGGCGTTGGAGCGTCCAGGTTCCCGGCGAGGTCATCGAGACCGACGCCGTCGTGCTCGCCGTACCCCAGCGCGAGACCCACGACCTGCTCCCGGACGGCGCGCTCGACGATCCGGCACGCCTGCTGAGGATCGGCACCGCGCCGATCCTCAACGTCCATGTCGTCTACGACCGCAAGGTCGTCGACGCCCCCTTCCTCACCGCGCTCGGCACGCCCGTGCAGTGGGTCTTCGACCGCACCGACGCCTCGGGGCTGAAGTCCGGCCAGTACCTCGCGCTGTCGCAGTCGGCCGCGCAGGACGAGATCGACGCGCCCGTGGCCGTACTGCGCGAGCGCTATCTGCCCGAGCTGGAGCGCCTGCTGCCGCGCAGCCGCGGTGCCGAGGTGAAGGACTTCTTCGTGACCAGGGAGCGCACCGCGACCTTCGCTCCCACCCCCGGCGTCGGACAGCTGCGGCCCGGCGCCCGTACCAAGGCGTCCGGCCTGTACCTGGCCGGAGCGTGGACCGCCACCGGGTGGCCCGCGACCATGGAAAGCGCGGTCCGCAGTGGCATCGGCGCGGCGGACGCCGCGTTGCGAGCCCTCGGCCGGCCGCGCCCCCGCCATCTCTTCGACGTCGAGGAGGCGGCGTGACGACGAGGCGGCGCGCGGCAGGCCCCCGCACCTCCGGTTCCGCAACAAGAGGAGAGACTGTGCCCACTGTGCCCCCGGCCTCGAAGGCCGCTCGAGAGACCGCGGTGGACGTGTCCGCGTTCCTGGAGCGCGGCCGGACCCTGGCCACACCGGTACTGCGGGCGGCCGTCGACCGCCTGGCGTCTCCCATGGACACGGTCGCCGCCTACCACTTCGGCTGGATCGACGCCGCGGGCAACCCCGCCGACGGCGACGGCGGCAAGGCCGTGCGCCCCGCTCTCGCCATCCTGTCCGCCGAGGTCACCGGGGGCGCGCCCGAGGTCGGCGTCCCCGGAGCGGTCGCCGTCGAACTGGTGCACAACTTCTCCCTGCTGCACGACGACCTGATGGACGGCGACGAGCAGCGCCGCCACCGTGACACCGTGTGGAAGGTGCACGGCCCCGCCCAGGCCATCCTGGTCGGCGACGCCCTGTTCGCGCTGGCCAACGAGGTCCTGCTGGAACTCGGCACCGTCGAGGCCGGCCGTGCCACCCGCCGGCTGACCACCGCGACCCGCGCCCTGATCGACGGCCAGGCCCAGGACATCTCGTACGAGCACCGCGACCGCGTCAGCGTCGAGGAGTGCCTCGTGATGGAGGGCAACAAGACCGGCGCGCTGCTGGCCTGCGCCAGCTCCATCGGCGCCGTGCTCGGCGGCGCCGACGACCGCACCGCCGACACCCTGGAGAAGTACGGCTACCACCTCGGCCTGGCCTTCCAGGCCGTCGACGACCTCCTCGGTATCTGGGGCGACCCGGAGTCCACGGGCAAGCAGACCTGGAGCGATCTGCGCCAGCGCAAGAAGTCCCTGCCGGTCGTGGCCGCCCTCGCCGCCGGGGGCAGCGCCTCCGAGCGGCTCGGTGAGCTGCTCGCCGCCGACGCCAAGAGCAGCGACATCGCGAACTTCTCCGAGGAGGAGTTCGCGGCCCGCGCCGCCCTGATCGAGGAGGCCGGCGGCCGCGAGTGGACCGCCGAAGAGGCACGCCGTCAGCACACCGTCGCCATCGAGGCCCTCGGCGCCGTCGACATGCCCGACCAGGTGCGGGAGCGGTTCGTGGCCCTCGCCGACTTCGTCGTCGTACGAAAGAGATGATCACTATCGGCCGAATAGCCCTCGCTTAGTCGCCGGCCGGTGCCGCGGATTCCCGTGCACCGGCCGACGGCGGACCCACAGCAGACGCACACATTGCAGCACTGCACGAAGGGGAAGCCATGACAGCGACGACCGACGGAAGCACCGGGGCCGTACCGCCCCGCGCTGCCGCGGCCAGCGAAACCGACAGCACCACCCCCCTCGCGGCGGGGATCCACGAAGCCGCCGAACGCACCGTCCGGCGCGCCACCGACCATCTGCTCGCCCGGCAGGACGCCGAAGGCTGGTGGAAGGGCGACCTGGAGACCAACGTCACCATGGACGCCGAGGACCTGCTGCTCCGTCAGTTCCTGGGCATCCGCGACGAGTCCACGACGAAGGCGGCCGCCCTCTTCATCCGCGGCGAGCAGCGCGAGGACGGCACCTGGGCGACCTTCCACGGCGGACCCGGCGAACTCTCCGCCACCATCGAGGCGTACGTCGCCCTGCGCCTGGCCGGCGACGCCCCGGACGCGCCGCACATGGCCCGGGCGGCGGAGTGGATCCGCTCCCGGGGCGGCATCGCGGCGGCCCGTGTCTTCACCCGGATCTGGCTCGCCCTGTTCGGCTGGTGGAAGTGGGAGGACCTGCCCGAACTGCCGCCGGAGATCATCTGGTTCCCGAAGTGGCTGCCGCTGAACATCTATGACTTCGGGTGCTGGGCCCGGCAGACGATCGTCCCGCTGACCGTCGTCTCCGCCCGGCGCCCGGTACGCCCGGCACCCTTCGCGCTGGACGAGCTGCACACCGACCCGGCCCACCCGAACCCGGCGTTACCCCTGGCTCCGATGGCGAGTTGGGACGGCGCCTTCCAGCGGTTGGACAAGGGCCTGCACGCCCTGCGCAAGGTCGTGCCGAGGTCGCTGCGCCGCTCGGCGATGCGCTCGGCCGAGCGCTGGATCATCGAGCGGCAGGAGAACGACGGCTGCTGGGGCGGCATCCAGCCGCCGTCGGTGTACTCGCTCATCGCCCTCCACCTGCTCGGCTACGACCTCGAACACCCCGTGATGCGAGCCGGGTTGGAGTCCCTCGACCGCTACGCCGTGTGGCGCGAGGACGGGGCCCGGATGATCGAGGCGTGCCAGTCACCGGTGTGGGACACCTGTCTGGCGGCCATCGCGCTGTTCGACGCGGGGCTGCCGGCGGACCATCCGCAACTGGTGAAGGCCGCCGACTGGATGCTAGGGGAGCAGATCGTGCGGCCCGGCGACTGGTCGGTCCGCCGTCCACAACTTCCCCCGGGTGGCTGGGCGTTCGAGTTCCACAACGACAACTACCCCGACATCGACGACACCGCCGAGGTCGTCCTCGCGCTGCGCAGGGTCCGGCATCACGACCCGGAGAGGTTGGAGAAGGCCGTCGCGCGCGGGGTGCGCTGGAACCTCGGCATGCAGTCGAGGGACGGCGCGTGGGGCGCCTTCGACGTCGACAACACGAGCCCGTTCCCCAACCGGCTGCCGTTCTGCGACTTCGGCGAGGTCATCGACCCGCCGTCCGCGGACGTCACGGCGCACGTGGTGGAGATGCTCGCGGTCGAGGGTCTCAGCCGGGACCCGCGCACCCGGCGCGGCATCGAGTGGCTGCTCGCCGCGCAGGAGCCGGACGGTTCGTGGTTCGGGCGCTGGGGCGTCAACTACCTCTACGGAACCGGATCGGTGGTGCCGGCGCTGACCGCCGCCGGTCTTCCCGTCTCGCACCCGGCGATCCGGCGGTCGGTCACCTGGCTGGAGAGCGTCCAGAACGAGGACGGCGGCTGGGGCGAGGACCTGCGGTCGTACCGTCACGTCAAGGAATGGAGCGGCAGGGGCGCGTCCACCGCCTCGCAGACCGCGTGGGCGCTGATGGCGCTGCTGGCGGCCGGGGAGCGGGACTCGGCGGCGGTCGTCCGCGGAGTCGAGTGGCTCGCCGCGACACAGCGGGAGGACGGCTCCTGGGACGAGCCCTACTTCACCGGGACCGGCTTCCCGTGGGACTTCTCGATCAACTACCACCTGTACCGGCAGGTCTTCCCCCTCACGGCCCTGGGCCGCTATGTGCACGGTGAGCCGTTCGCGCGGACGGCGACGGCCGGGACCCGGGGGAGCCTCGCCGGGGCAGAGGGGGGCGGATGAACGCCCCCTCCGCTCCGGAGCCGCTGCTGATCGCCTGTGCGCTCGGCATCGAGCGGCTGGCCCTGCGGCTGGGGGAGCGGAGCGGTGCCGGCGCGCCGGTGACCGTGCTGCGCACGGGCATGGGGCCCGCCGCGGCCGAGCGGGCCGTCACACGGGCGCTGGCCGACCCGGCGCTCGCCGGAGCCGCCGTGCTGGCCACCGGCTTCTGCGCCGGGCTGGCACCCGGCATGCACCCCGGTGACCTGGTCGTCGCCGTGGAGACCCGGGACCCGCGCGGCACCATGCCCTGCGAGGGCACCGACCTGCTCGTCAAGGAACTCCTGCGTGCGGTGCCCGGCGGCACCGTCCACACCGGTCCCCTCACCGGCTCCTCCCACGTCGTGCGCGGGCAGGAACGGGCCGATCTGCTGACCACCGGCGCAATCGCCGTCGACATGGAGTCCGCCGCAACGCTTCTGAGCGCCGGGCGTGCGGGGGCACGCCCGGTTGCGGCCGTCCGGGTGGTCGTGGACGCTCCAGAACATGAACTCGTCCGTATCGGCACGGTGCGCGGTGGAATATCGGCTTTCCGCGTCCTTCGATCCATTCTTCCCGCATTCTTTGAATGGCACCGTAATGTGCTGCTCCCCCGGAGGTGAGCCCCATGGCCATGCCGCTGCGCCAGTCCATCAAGGTCGCTACATACCTGGCTGAACAGAAGCTCCGCAAGCGCGACAAGTTCCCGCTCATCGTCGAGCTGGAGCCCCTGTTCGCCTGCAACCTGAAGTGCGAGGGCTGCGGCAAGATCCAGCACCCCGCCGGGGTGCTGAAGCAGCGCATGCCGGTCGCGCAGGCCGTGGGAGCGGTGCTGGAGTCCGGGGCGCCGATGGTGTCGATCGCCGGCGGCGAGCCGCTGATGCACCCTCAGATCCATGAGATCGTGCGGCAGTTGGTGGCCAAGCGGAAGTACGTCTTCCTGTGCACCAACGCGATGCTGCTCCGCAAGAAGATGGACGACTTCACGCCGTCTCGCTACTTCGCCTTCGCCGTGCACATCGACGGCCTGCGCGAGAGGCACGACGAGTCGGTCGCCAAGGAGGGCGTGTTCGACGAGGCGGTGGCGGCCATCAAGGAGGCCAAGCGGCGCGGCTTCCGCGTCACCACCAACTCCACCTTCTTCAACACCGACACCCCCCAGACCATCGTCGAGGTGCTCGACTACCTCAACGACGAGCTCAAGGTCGACGAGATGATGATCTCGCCCGCCTACGCCTACGAGAAGGCGCCCGACCAGGAGCACTTCCTGGGCGTCGAGCAGACCCGCGAGCTGTTCAAGAAGGCGTTCTCGGGCGGCAACCGGCGCCGGTGGCGGCTCAACCACTCACCGCTCTTCCTGGACTTCCTGGAGGGCAAGGTCGACTTCCCGTGCACCGCGTGGGCGATCCCGAACTACTCGCTGTTCGGCTGGCAGCGCCCCTGCTACCTGATGAGCGACGGGTACGTGCCGACGTACCGCGAGCTGATCGAGGAGACCGACTGGGACAAGTACGGCCGCGGCAAGGACCCGCGCTGCGCCAACTGCATGGCGCACTGCGGCTACGAGCCCACCGCCGTCCTCGCCACCATGGGATCGCTGAAGGAGTCGCTGCGCGCCATGCGCGAGACCGTCTCCGGGAACCGGGAGTGATGTCATGACCGCGATTCCTCTGGGCGTTCCCGAGGTGCCGGTGCGGCCGGTCGCCGCACGGCGGGTGTCACGGCGGATCCAGGTCGGCACGGTGCCGGTCGGCGGCGATGCTCCGGTCTCCGTCCAGTCGATGACGACGACGCGTACGTCGGACATCGGGGCGACGTTGCAGCAGATCGCGGAGTTGACGGCGTCGGGCTGCCAGATCGTGCGGGTGGCGTGTCCGACGCAGGACGACGCGGACGCGTTGTCGACGATCGCCCGCAAGTCGCAGATCCCG
>NZ_JBSFCI010000035.1:0-91720 GCF_053593375.1 Streptomyces sp. NPDC002309
GTTCCACTTTAGTTGAGCGTTGAACTTTCTGCCACCCCCAACGACGACGGCCCGGAGGGAATGCCCCCCGGGCTTCGCAGCGCGCGGCGGCCGCCGAGGGCGTAGCGGGCGTCGGGGGAGCGCAGGGTGCTGTCGAGACCCCGGCCGCCTCGGGCGCGGCGGCCGCCGAGGGCGCGGAGGGTTCGTCGGTAGCGGGGAGCGCTTCGGCTGCGGAGGGTGCGGCGGTTCCGGGGGGTACGGCGGTTCCGGAAAAATCGCAGGCCGCGGACGGTACGGAGGCTACGGCGCAGGCAGGTTCTGACGCCGAGGTGGCGCCCGCCGGCCCCCGCTCGCGCCGTGCCCGCAGCGCGTCCGAAGGTTCCGCCTCGCAGCGCGCGGTACAGGAACCGGCGGCGGAGAAGCCCACCCGTGCGGCCACCCCCCGCAGCTCCGACGCCCCTTGGCACCACGCCCGCCCTGCTTTCGACGAGACCGGGGCACCCGACGCGCAGGTCGAGGACGGGGGCGAGGTCGGGATCGAGGCCGCGGACGAGGGCGGCATCGGGATCGAGGTCGCGGACGAGGGCGGCGTCGAGGTCAAGGGCGCGGAGAGCTCCCGCGAGACCCCCCGGAACTCTCCGGAGCCCCCCGCCCCCAAGGACTCCGGCCCCGACGATCCGCCACCCCCCACCCCCGAAGACCCTCAAGGAGGCCGGCAGTGAACGACGTGTTCGACGTCGCCCAGCGACTCCTGATCGTCTTCGTCGTCTTCCTGACCTTCCCCTTGATCGTCGGCCAGACCGAGCACAAGGTGATGGCCCATATGCAGGGCCGCCTCGGCCCCATGTACGCCGGTGGCTTCCACGGCTGGGCCCAGCTCGTCGCGGACGGCGTGAAGTTCGCGCAGAAGGAGGACATCGTCCCGTCGGGGGCGGACCGCCGCATCTTCCAGCTCGCCCCGGCCGTGGCACTCCTTCCCTATCTGCTGGTGCTGCTCGCCATCCCGATCGGCCCCGGCGAGGGTGCCGTGGGTGTGGTGATCGACGCGGGCATCTTCTTCGTGCTCGCCGTCATGGGCGTCGGCGTCCTCGGCTCGCTCATGGCCGGCTGGGCCAGCGCCAACAAGTTCTCCCTCCTCGGCGGCCTGCGCACCGCGGCCCAACTGCTCGCCTACGAACTGCCGATGCTGCTCGCCGCCGCCTCCGTCGCCATGGCGGCCGGCACGGTCTCCCTGCCCGGCATCCTCGCCGCCTTCGAGTGGTGGTGGCTGCCCTGGCAGATCGTCGGCGCGATCGTCTTCTTCGTGGCGGGCCTGGCCGAGCTCCAGCGCCCCCCGTTCGACATGCCGGTCGCCGACTCGGAGATCATCTTCGGCGCGTACACCGAGTACACGGGTCTGCGCTTCGCCCTCTTCCTCCTCGCCGAGTACGCCGGGATCGTCGTCCTGTGCGGCCTCACCACCGTTCTCTTCCTCGGCGGGTGGCACGGCCCCTGGGGTGCCGACGGCCTCGGCTGGGTCTGGACGCTGCTGAAGTCGGCCGTGCTGGCGTTCCTCGTGATCTGGCTGCGCGTCACCTACCCGCGGCTGCGCGAGGACCAGCTCCAGAAGTTCTCCTGGACCCTGCTCGTCCCCCTCTCCCTAGCCCAGATCGCCCTCACCGGCATCGTCAAGGTGGTGATCCGGTAGCCATGGCCGAATCCCTTCCGCCCACCCGGCCCCGCTTTCCCGGCAGCGGTCTCGCCAAGGGGCTGGCCGTCACCCTGCGCACGATGACGAAGAAGACCGTCACCGAGCAGTACCCGGACGTCCAGCCCGATCTCCCGCCCCGGACCCGCGGCGTGATCGGCCTGTTCGAGGAGAACTGCACGGTCTGCATGCTGTGCGCCCGCGAGTGCCCGGACTGGTGCATCTACATCGACTCCCACAAGGAGACCGTGCCGCCCGCCGCCCCCGGCGGCCGTGAGCGCAGCCGCAACGTCCTCGACCGGTTCGCGATCGACTTCGCCCTGTGCATGTACTGCGGCATCTGCATCGAGGTCTGTCCTTTCGACGCCCTGTTCTGGTCCCCGGAGTTCGAGTACGCCGAGACCGACATCCGCGACCTCACCCACGAGCGGGACAAGCTCCGCGAGTGGATGTGGACGGTGCCCGCCCCGCCGGCCCTCGACCCCGGCGCGGAGGAACCGAAGGAGATCGCCGCCGCCCGCAAGACCGCCGAGAAGCTGGCAGCGGCAGCGGCAGACCGTGCGGCAGACTCCGCAGCAGCCCAGCGCGAGGCACCCCGGCTCCAGTCCGAGGCACCCCAACCTCAGTCCGAGGCCCCCCGGCCCCGGCGCGAGGCACCCCGGTCTCAGTCCGAGGCACCCCAGCCCCGGCCCACGGAGCGTGGCGAACCCATCGAGCCGACCGATCCCCAGGGAGGAGCCTCGTGACCCTGGCCGCGACCTCGTACGGCTACCTCGCCGCCACCCCGCACGACCACCTCGCCGCGACCCAGCCCGGATTCCTCTCCCCGACCGGCGTCGAAATCGCCTTCCTGCTCGTCGGCGTGGTCACCTTCGGCGCCGCGATCGTCACCGTCACCACCCGGCAGCTGGTGCACGCCGCCCTGTGGCTGGTGGTCGCCCTCGGTGGTCTCGCCGTCGAATACCTCCTGCTCACCGCCGAGTTCATCGCCTGGGTGCAGGTGTTGATCTACGTCGGTTCCGTCGTCGTCCTCCTCCTCTTCGGGCTCATGCTCACCAGGGCCCCCATCGGCCGCTCCCCGGACGCCGACTCCGGCAACCGCTGGGCCGCCCTCGCCGTGGCCGTCGCCTCGGCCGTCGCCCTGGTCTGGGTCGTCGTCGACGCCTTCCGCACGACCTGGATCGACCTGGACGGCGCCCCCGCCGGATCGACCGAGGTCACGGGCAAGGCCCTCTTCCAGAACTGGGTCCTCCCCTTCGAGGCACTCTCCGTCCTCCTCCTCGCCGCGCTGGTCGGCGCGATCGTCCTGTCCCGTAAGGCGAAGGCCGGCGCGGCGACGGCCGGCTCGCCGAACAGCCCGTCGGTCCCCGGCACCCGAAGCGACAAGGGCGGTGCCCGCTGATGCACCTCGCCTACCCCGCCGTGCTCTCCGCCCTCCTGTTCTGCACCGGCCTGTACGGCGTCCTGGCCCGCCGCAACGCGATCCTGGTCCTGATGTCGGTCGAGCTGATGCTCAACGCCGTCAACCTCAACCTGGTCGCCTTCGACGTCTGGCTCAGCAGGACCGCCCAGGAGACCCTGCACTCCGGCCAGGCCCTGACCCTGTTCACCATCGCCATCGCGGCGGCCGAGATCGGCATCGGCCTCGCGATCGTCCTCGCCGTCCACCGCAACCGCGGCACGTCGGACATCGACAAGCTCCGCGACACCGCCGAGGGCCACGAGACCGACGGACCCGACGACGAGGCCGGCGAGACCGGCGCGGCCGAGCCGGGCGCCGAGAAGGCTGAGGCCACCGCGTGACCACGACCACCCTCGCCTACCTCGTCCCCCTCCTTCCGTTCCTGGGCGCCGCCGCCGGGCTCTTCCTGGGACGCACGGCCCCCGGCTTCGTCCGCCCGATCGCCGTCCTCCCGACGCTCACCTCGCTCGTGCTCGCCGTACTGGTCGCCGTACGCCAGAGCGGCGACGAGGCCGTCACCTCCGCCACCGAACTCACTCCCACCGGGTCGATCCCGATCGAACTCGCCCTGTACATCGACGGCTTCGCAGCCCTGGTCGCCGTCCTGGTGGTGTTCGTCGCGCTCTGCGTGCAGATCTACTCGACCGGCTACCTGCAGGACGACCCGCGCTACCCCTCGTACGCCGCACTCGTCTCCCTGTTCACCTCCGCGATGCTCCTCGTCGTCTACTCGGGCGACCTGATGGTGCTGCTGGTCGGCTGGGAAGTCATGGGCATCTGCTCCTACTTCCTGGTCGGGCACTACTGGGAGACCCCGGAGGCCCGTGCCGCCTCCATCAAGGCGTTCCTGGTCACCAAGCTCGGTGACGTCCCCTTCCTGATCGGACTGTTCGCGCTCGCCGTCGACGCCGGGTCGTTCCGCATCACACGGGTGCTCGGCGCGGTCGCGGGCGGCGGGCTCGACCACCCCACGCTGATCGCCCTGCTGCTCCTGGCCGGTGTGGCGGGCAAGTCCGCCCAGTTCCCGCTCCACACCTGGCTTCCCGACGCGATGGCGGGCCCCACACCCGTCTCCGCGCTGATCCACGCGGCGACGATGGTCGCCGCCGGCGTCTACTTCATCGCCCGTCTCCTCCCCGTCTTCCAGGCATCCGAGGCCGCGCTGGTGGTCCTCGCCGTGATGGCCGCCGTCACCATGGCCGGATCCGGCGTCGCCGCGCTCGCCCAGGACGACATCAAGCGCGTCCTCGCCTACTCGACGATCGGTCAGCTCGGCTACATGACCGGCGCGCTGGCCGTCGCCGACCGCGGCGCCGCCGTCTTCCACCTCATGTCCCACGGCGCCTTCAAGGCGCTGCTGTTCCTCGCGGCGGGCGTGGTCATCCACGCCGCGGGCACCAACTCCCTGGCCGCCATGTCCCGCATGGGCGGTCTGCGTGACCGCGTCCCCGACGCCTACTGGACGATGACCGTCGCGCTCCTCGCGCTCGCCGCGATCCCCCCTTTCAGCGGCTTCTTCTCCAAGGAGTCCGTCCTCGGCGCAGCCGAGCACGTCACCACCGGGCACACCGCGCACGTCCCCGGCGCCGCGGGCTGGATCGTCCTGGTCGCCGGCCTGCTCACGGCCCTGCTCACCGCCGCGTACGCCATGCGCTTGTGGCTGCTCGCCTTCCGCGGCCACGGCGCCGAGGTGCCGGACCACGGCAGGCAGCCGCTGACGATGACCGTCGTGCTGTGGGTGCTCGCGGCCCCGGCCCTGGCCCTGGGCGGACTGGCGTACCAGTCACTGCCCGGCTGGTTCGACGGCGGGGCGCTGACCCCCACCCTCACCACCTCCGTGCTGGGCACGGGCCTGGCCCTGGCCGGCGGCCTCGTCACCTACGCCGCCTGGCGCCACACCAGCGCAGGCGCCGCCCGTGCCCCGCTCGGAGCTGTCGCCGCCCACCCCGAGGGGGACGCCGGGCAGGTCGAGGCCGAGGCCGTCGCCGCCCACGAACCCGCCTACGGCGACGTGGCCCACGCACCCGACCCGGCGGATCCCGGACGCCTGCTGCTCGGTCCGCTGCACCGGCACGCCGCCGTCGGCTTCCACCTGGACGCCGTGTACTCGGCGCTGTTCGTCCGCCCGGTGCAGGGCGGCGCGAGTCTGGTGCGGTTCCTCGACCGCGAGGTCGTCGACACCTACGTACGCGGGGCGGGCGCCCTGCCCCGCTGGCTGGGAGCCGCCGTCCGGCGTGCCCAGACCGGCAATGTGCAGACCTATGTGAGCGCGCTGCTCGCCGGCACCGTCGTCCTGGTGGTCGCCGTCGTCCTCGTCGCCTCGGGAGCGTGAGCAGGCGTGATCGATATCAACGAGTCCGTGATGCAGTTCCTTCTGGCGTTCGTCGTCGTCGGCCCGCTCCTCGGCGCCGTCGCCGCTCTGCTGCCCGCGCCGCCCGGACTGAAGGGGAAGTCGCCCGAGCAGGCGGTACTGCGGCACGGCGTGACCGTGACCGGCGTCGTTCTCGTCGCCGCCCTCGTCCTCGCGCTCGGCTTCGACCACGACCAGCCCTCGAAGATGCAGGCGAGTACGGACATCAGCTGGATCCCCGCGCTCGACGTGCGGATCCACCTCGGTGTCGACGGCATTTCCCTCCCCCTTGTCGTTCTGACCGCGCTGCTGACCTTCCTCTGCGCGCTCTACTCGTACTTCAAGATGCCCGCGGGCCCGGCCCCGAAGGCGTTCGTCGCACTCCTGCTCGTCCTGGAGGCCGGCACCCTCGCCACCTTCACCGTCCTCGACCTGCTGCTCTTCTTCCTCGCCTTCGAGACCGTCCTGATCCCGATGTACTTCCTCATCGCCCGCTGGGGCGGTGAGGGGCGGGCCCAGGCCGCCTGGAAGTTCATCCTCTACACGCTGCTCGGTTCCGTGGTCATGCTGCTCGGCCTGCTCCTGATCGGAATCACGGCGGGCACATTCGACATGGTGGCACTCGCCACTGACAACGGCCGGTCGATGACCACATCCGTGCAGGTCATCGCCGTTCTGGCGGTCGGCATCGGGCTCGCGGTCAAGACGCCGATGTGGCCGCTGCACAGCTGGCTGCCCGACGCCCACACCGCCGCTCCGACCGTCGGCTCGGTCCTGCTGGCCGGCGTCATGCTGAAGATGGGAACGTACGGGTTCGTCCGGGTTCTTCTCCCTGTCGCGCCTGACGGATTCCGCACCTTCGCCCCGTACCTCGCCGCGTTCGCCGTCGTCGGCATCATCTACGGATCCCTTGCCTGCCTCGCCCTCGCCAAGCAGGGCGCGAAGGGCGACCTCAAGCGCCTCATCGCCTACTCCTCCGTCGGCCACATGGGCTTCGTCCTGCTCGGCATCGCCACGATGACGCCGACCGGCGTGAACGGCGCCCTGTTCGCCAACATCGCCCACGGCCTGATCACCGGCCTGCTGTTCTTCCTGGTCGGAGCGCTGAAGGACCGTACGGGCACCACCGACCTCGATGCCCTCGCCGACAAGACCGGCGCCGCGCTGTACGCGAAGGCGCCGCGCTTCGGCGGCCTGCTCGCCTTCGCCGCCGTCGCCTCCCTCGGCCTGCCCGGCCTCGCCGGGTTCTGGGGCGAGATGCTGGCGCTGTTCGGTGCCTTCCAGCCCGCCGCCGGACTCAGCCGCCCGGCGTTCCTCACCTTCATGGCGATCGGCGCGTTCGGCACCCTGCTCACCGCCGCGTACCTGCTCGTCGTGGTCCGCCGGGTCTGCATGGGCGCCGTCCAGCGGGAGGCGCCGCAGCTCACCGACGTACAGACCTACGAATACGCGGCGTGGACCCCGCTGGTCGCCCTCACCGTCGTCGCCGGGCTCTGGCCGAAGGCCCTCCTCGGTCTGACCGACCCGGCCGTGCAGCAGCTCCTCGCAGGAGGCACCCGATGAGCTCCTTGGCCCAGTCGCCGGCTGTGTCCCTGGTCCAGTCCGTCGACTGGCTGGCCATCGCTCCGCCCACCGTCGCGGCCGTGGTCGCCCTCGCCGTCCTCGTCGCCGACCTGTTCGTCGGCGATGCCAGGAAGGCGCTGCTCGGATGGGTGTCCGTGGCCGGTCTCGCCGTCTCCACGCTGATGCTGCTGCCGATCCTGGACGGCGAGCGCTCCACCTTCTGCCTCACCGGCGACTCCGACGTGTGCAGCTACACGGCGGACCGGTTCACGCTCGTCATCCAGCTCCTGGTCCTCGGCGGCGCCCTCCTGGCCGCCCTGCTGTCCGTCACGGCGCTCAAGGACGCGCGCGGGGGACTGCCCGAAGGGGAGTTCTGGTTCCTGCTGCTCTCCTCCGCGGCCGGCGCCGCCCTCCTGCCCGCCTCCCGCGACCTCGCGACCCTGATCGTCGCCCTGGAGGTCGCCGCGCTTCCCTCGTTCGCCCTGGTCGGCCTCCGGCACGGTGACAGGAAGTCCTCCGAGGCGGCCCTGAAGTTCTTCCTGTCGTCGGTCACCGCGACCGCCGTCAGCCTCATGGGCATCAGCTTCGTGTACGCCTCGACCGGCACGCTCTACCTGACCCAGATCGCCGAGCGCATCCAGGACGTCGACGGACAGCTGCACACCCTCGCCCAGACCGGCGTCGCCCTCACCCTCATCGGCTTCGCCTTCAAGACGGCCGCCGTGCCCTTCCACTTCTGGGTGCCCGACACCTACGTGGGCGCCCCGCTGCCGGTCGCGGCCTACCTGTCGGTGGTCGGCAAGGCGGTCGGCTTCTCCGGGCTGATCCTCGTCACGGTCATCGCCTTCCCGTCCTACGCCGACGTCTGGGGCCCGGCACTCGCCGTCCTGGCCGCCCTCACCATGACCGTCGGCAACGTCGGTGCCCTCCGGCAGCAGAGCACGCGCGCGTACAGCGCGGTCCGCCTGCTCGCCTGGTCCTCCGTCGGCCAGGCCGGCTATCTCTTGGTGCCGATCGCCGCCGCCGCGTACTCCGGCGACCCCGAGCACTCGATCGGCTCCACGGTCGCCTACGCGCTCATGTACGCCGCCGTGAACCTGGGCGCCTTCGCGGTAGCCGCGCTGGTGGGCCGAACCTGGACCCTCAACCGCGTCAGCGACTACCGCGGCCTGTACGCCTCGAACCCGGTGACCGCGCTGCTCCTGGCCTTCTTCCTGCTCTGCCTGGCCGGACTGCCGCCGGGCGTCGTCGGCCTGTTCGCCAAGGTCACCGTCTTCTCCGCGGCCGTCGACGCGGGCCTCGGCTGGCTCGCCGTGGTGATGGCCGTCAACGTGGTGATCGCCCTGTACTACTACCTCCAGTGGACGGCCCTGCTCTTCCGCGCTCCCGAGACAGAGCCCGCCAGGCATCTCGTGCCCGCCCCGCTCACTGCCGCGCTCGCACTGACCGCCGTCCTGGGCATCGGGCTGTCCGGTGCCCCGCAGCTCGCCCTGCGCTTCGCCGACATCGGGCTCTTCTAGACCCACGGCGCCTTTCCGCAGACGACTCGCACGTACGGGTGCCCTCACCCGTACGGCCGACGCGCGCCGCCGCACGGACCAGGGAACTGGTGGCGCTCGCCTCGCGTTGTGCAAATCGGAAGGGTCCACTGGACGTGACACCACGGCACCAGCGGGACCGGAGATCGACTAGCAAAGGGTTCCCCTGCTGCACCACTTGGAGGGCGTACCGTGCACCGCCGGCACAACGGGCTCAGGACCGCAGTACTCCTCGGGGGACTGTCCGCGCTCATCATCCTCATCGGCAGCTTCTTCGGGCGTGCCGGTCTCGTCGTCGCCGTCCTGATCGCTCTCGGCACGAACGCCTACGCCTACTGGAACAGCGACAAGCTGGCCCTGCGCGCGATGCGGGCCCGCCCGGTGAGCGAGTTCGAGGCCCCCGCCCTGTACCGCATGGTCCGCGACCTCTCGACACAGGCCCGCCAGCCCATGCCCCGCCTGTACATCTCCCCGACGGAGGCGCCCAACGCCTTCGCGACCGGCCGCAACCCGCGTAACGCCGCCGTGTGCTGTACGGAGGGCATCCTGCGCATCCTGGACGAGCGCGAGCTGCGCGGCGTCATCGGCCACGAGCTGAGCCACGTCTACAACCGCGACATCCTCATCTCGTCGGTCGCCGGTGCGCTCGCCTCCGTGATCATGTTCCTGGTCAATTTCGCCTGGCTGATCCCGATCGGCCGCTCCGACGACGACGACGGCCCCGGCATCCTCGGCATGCTGCTGATCATGATCCTGGGCCCCCTCGCGGCCACGGTCATCCAGCTGGCCATCAGCCGCTCCCGCGAATACGAGGCCGACGCGTCCGGCGCCCAGCTCACCGGCGATCCGCTCGCCCTCGCCGGCGCTCTGCGCAAGCTGGAGGCCGGTACCAAGCAGCTGCCCCTGCCCCCCGAGCCCCGCATCGAGACCGCGAGCCACATGATGATCGCCAACCCCTTCCGCCCGGGACGGGGACTGTCCAAAATGTTCTCCACGCACCCGCCCATGGCCGAGCGCATCGCTCGCCTCGAACAGATGGCAGGTCGGCGCCCATGAAGACAATCCTCAACGTCATATGGCTTGTCCTGAGCGGCTTCTGGCTGTTCCTCGGCTATCTGCTGGCGGGTGTGCTGCTGTGCATCACCGTCATCGGCATTCCGTTCGGCATCGCGGCGTTCCGTATCGGTGTCTACGCCCTGTGGCCCTTCGGATACACGACGGTCGAGCGCCGCGACGCCGGAGCCCCGTCGTGCGTCGGCAACGTGCTGTGGCTGGTCCTGGCGGGCTGGTGGCTGGCCCTCGCCCACATCGTCACAGGCATCGCTCTGTGCGTCACGATCATCGGCATCCCGCTCGGCATCGCCAACTTCAAGCTGATCCCGGTCTCACTGCTGCCTTTCGGCCGCGACATCGTCTCCACGGACCAGCCCTTCGTCTCCGGCTGGTGACGCAGACCTCGCACGTTGTCCACAACCAAGCGGTTGTCCACAGGGCGGCCCCCGTTGTCTGTGCCGCCTTGCATCATGAACGCATGACCGAGATCGAGCAGTTACTGGCACGGGTGGAGGACAAGGCCGGTAACACCCGGCCACGGGGCTGGACTTCACTTCCCGAGCCCGTGGAAGCCGCCACCGTGGCCCGCGCCGAGGCCGCGCTCGGCTTCCGCTTGCCACCCCTGCTCGCGCGGCTCTACACACGGATAGGGGACGGCGGATTCGGCCCGGAGTACGGCCTGCTGCCCCTGCTCGACAGCCCACCCGCCGGCGAGCCCGCCGCCGTCGTGCAGTACCTCGCCCACCGCGAAGGCGCCCGCCGGGACCCCGAGTGGCCCTGGCCCGAAGGAGTGCTGCCGATATCGCACTGGGGTTGCGCGATGTATGCCTGCGTCGACTGCCTCGACCCGCGGGCCCCCGTCCTGCTCTACGAACCGAACGCGGGCGACGCCGCCCACGCCTGGTACGCGGACGCCCCGAGCCTCACGGACTGGCTGCACGCCTGGGTCGAGGGCACTGGCTGGTACGAGGAGACGGAAGAGGGATCGGAGATGGAGCCCTGGTCCGACTTCCCCCTACGCACGGCCCCGATGTCCACGCTCTAGCCGGATTCCGCCCGGCTCCTCGGCACGGTGTGGCATCCGCCGCCCGCCCACCGGCCGTTGCAACCCTGAGGTACCGCGCTGCCGTCTTCCAGAGGAGGACGACACAACGTGAGCCGCCGCCGAGGCTGCCCTCGGCGATGTGCCCGCGTTGTGCCCTCAGAAGTCTGCCCAGCTACATTTGTGCACGTCAGGTGCGTCGATTACCGGTAGTTCACGAACTGCAGTGCGAAGTCGAAGTCCTTGCCCTTCAGGAGGGCGATCACAGCCTGCAGGTCGTCCCGGTTCTTGGACGTGACGCGCAGCTCGTCGCCCTGGACCTGGGCCTTGATGCCCTTCGGGCCCTCGTCCCGGATGATCTTCGCGACCTTCTTCGCGTTGTCCTGGGAGATGCCCTCCTCGATCGAGGCGAAGATCTTGTACTCCTTGCCCGAGAGCTGGGGCTCGCCCGCGTCCAGGGCCTTCAGCGAGATGCCGCGCTTGACCAGCTTGGACTGGAAGACGTCGAGGACGGCGTTCACGCGGTCCTCGGAGTTCGCCTCCATCAGGATCTTTTCGCCGGACCACGAGATCGAGGCGCCCACGCCCTTGAAGTCGTAGCGCTGCGAGATCTCTTTGGCGGCCTGGTTGAGGGCGTTGTCGACCTCCTGCCGCTCGACCTTCGAGACGATGTCGAAACTGGAGTCGGCCATGTGGTGTGGCTCCTTGTATCAGGGGGCGAGTCGGTGCGTAGCGGCGTACGCGGGCGGCGACCCGGCCCGGCTGGGACCCGGGGCCGCATCCGGACAAGACTAGCCACCCCCCGTCCTCAGGGCGGCGATCAATCGGGTGGCGAAGCACCCCTGCGTATCGGGTATCGTTTACGTCGTTGCCAGAGAACAACGCCGAAAGGCGGTTCGAACGGCGGCAAACCCCCGGCGGTGTGCCCGAGCGGCCAAAGGGAGCAGACTGTAAATCTGCCGGCTTCGCCTTCCCAGGTTCGAATCCTGGCGCCGCCACAAGACCGAAAGGGTCTGTGACCAGCAGCAATGCTGATCGCAGACCCTTTCGGCGTTCACGGGCAAGGCGTGGTCGCTATGGGTGCTTTTTCCCAGTATGTCTCACCCTGATTCGGGTGCTGACCAGCCCGTGTGGGGCAGGCGTGGGGCAGCTTCCGGCCCTCCTAGCTGCCGTTCTTCAGCGCCCGCTCGATCCGGGCGTTCGCCGTGGCGGCGCCACCGTCCAGGCACTTCGCGTACACCCGGAACAGCACGGCCACGCTGTGGCCGGCGCGCGCGGCCACCTCCTGCGGTTCCACCCCGGAGCTGAGCCACGTGGACACGGCGGCGTGGCGGAGATCATACGGGCGCTTCGCCAGCAAAGACGCGCACTGAGCGGGTGTGAGAGCACGCGAACGGGCTTCCGCCCACACCTCGCCGTATCCGGTGTCCTGGATGAGTCCGCCGCGTTGCGTCCGGAACAGCCGCCCGTCGGGGGCGACGCCGTAGGCCGTGATGTGCCACCGCAGCAGGTTCACGAGGTCGGGTGGGATCGGCACAGTGCGGACCGCTTTCCGGGGCCGGTGCTTGAGCCCTCGCCGGTCGTGCGCTTCACCGCTGTCCGTCCAGGCCGATCCCGAGCGCGGGCGGGTCTCCCGAAGTCGCAGAGTGCCCCATCCTCGGCGGGGCAAGTCGCAGTCCTGGAGACGGAGGCCGATGACTTCCGCCGGCCGCGCCGCCGCGTAGTACATGCAGCCGAAGAAGGCGACCAGGCGCCGCCCGCGGGGGCTCTGCGTCCGCACGGCATCGAGCAGGGCGAGAGCTTGCCGGGGCTCTGGCACTGAAGCCGGGTCCAGTTCCTCAGCCACCTGCTCCGGAGCCTTCCACTGCACCTGTGGCAGGGGGTTGTCCGTGAGGCGGCCAGCGTCAACGGCGTAGCCGAGTGCGTTGTGAAAGATGGCTCGCTTCCGGCGGATGGTCGACGCCGCCGCCGTGGTGCCGTCCAGCTTCTTGGTCAGGGCGTCCAAGGCGGCGCGTACCTGCATGCGGTCGGCCAGAGCGGAGGTGGGCAGGGACTTCCGCTCGAACCACGCGAGCACGGCGGCCACCTCGTCGGGCGGGTCCTGGTTGCGGCGGCTCACGTTGAATGCCCAGCTATAGAGGGCCGTCCGAACGGTCGTGGCGTCGGCCATGCCCTTGGTGTCCTTGACGAGAGTCGGCGTCACGGTGGCCATGGCTTCCGCGAGCGTCCGGCGAGTCGAGCCGGGGGAGTGCTGCCACTTCATCTCGATGTACTCGCGGGCGTGCTGGTACCAACTCACGTCGTTGCGCTGTCGCAGCTCAGAGAGCGGCACCCCGGTGGCCTCGTCGAACGGCTCGCCAGCGTGTGCCGCCCTCAGCAGCTCAGCACGTCGCCCCTCTGCCAGTGTCTTGGTGCGGAACGTCTGAGAGTGAGGGGTCTCACCCGTCTTCCAGCGCAGTTCTGCGGAGGTCTGTCCACGGTCCTTCCGCTGCCGGACGGACCAGATTCGAACGTCGTACGTCTTCCCCATCGGGGGCCTTCCTGCGAACGGGGCCCGGCATGAGCCGGGCCCCGTGGGTGGGTTGGTCAGTCGGTGCGATCAGTAGGCGGGGGAATCCAGGTTGCTGAGCCAGTCGTCCAGGTCGTTGCGGCGAACCCGCAGGTGACCGTTGGGCAGTTTCACGAGTCGCGGCGCCTGCCCACGGGCGCGCATGCGGTAGAAGGCGGCGCGGCTCATACCGATCTCGGTGAGGACTTCGGGGAGTTTGAGCATCTGGGGGCGTGCCACGGTGCGACTCCTTGGCGAAGTGTGGTGGTGGGGCTCTTGGCCCCCTTCTGGGAAGTCCGCTACATCCGCTACGCCGCTACATCGCAGGTCAGCGGGGGTGTTTTTGTAGCGGAGGGGTGGCGTGTAGCGGCTACGCGTGTGCTACGGGGTGGTGGGCGTAGCCGCTACACGCTTGGGTGCCGCTACAGATTCAGGGGCTCTGAGCTGGGCTGTAGCGGTGTAGCGGATGTAGCGGACTCTGCGGGAGGGGGCGGGCAGTAGCGGGCCCACGCGTCCGCCAGGTCCTCGGCGTGGAAGCCTTTGAGGACGCCGCCGGCGGTGCGGATGTTGCGGGACCGGACGGGGCCGTTGTCGGCGGTCATGTACTCGCTGAGCATGCGGGCCAGGCGCCGGTTGTCGAGGGGCTTGCCGTCGAGGTCGGCCCAGGGGGCGTCGTCGAGGGCGTTGAGCCGGTCGAGGATGGCGATGGTGGGCAGTTTGTCCACGCCGATCAGGACGTGGTCGCGCAGGTCGGTCAACAGCCGGATGCCGAGACTGTGTTTGTCGGTGGTCTGCGCGGCCTTGACGAGCGTCACGCACGCGTCGCGGGCCCGCTCGGGCCACTGGCCCCCGACTGCGTCCGCGATGGCCAGCAGCGGCTCCCACACGTCGGCGGGGCGGTCGGTGACGCCGTCGGGCATGTCCGGCCAGGCTCCGAGCACGAAGCCGCGTGCCTGTTCGGCCCATTGGGCGAGCCGGTCACGGAGCTTGTGGCCCTCGGCTTCGTGGATGCGGGCGCGGAAGGGTTCGACGCGTTCGTTGCGGGCCCGCCGGCGCATGCGGATGACGATGGAGCGGGTGAGGATCGTGTCCGGCAGGGAGCCGAGTCCGGCGACCGCGACCGCGCAGTACGAGGGGAATGCCTGCACGGTCTGGTTGCCGCCGTCGCCGATGCACCGGTAGGTGACGCCGGTGCGGCGGTGTCCGGCGTTCAGGAAGCCGCGCAGGTCCTCGTTGTCGCCTGCCTTGGGGCCGAAGATGGTGTCGATCTCGTCGAACAGGATCGTGGGCCGCCCGTCGGCCCCGGACACGGCCCGGAACAGGGCGGCGGCCGACGCGTTCACGGCCACCATCGGATGCGGCACTAGGGTTTCCACGATCTCCAGCGCCCGCGACTTCCCCGACCCCGGTTCGGGGGACAGGAAGGCGAGGCGGGGGGTGGAGTCGAAGCAGTCGAGCAGGTGGGCGTGCGCGTCCCACAGGGCGACCGCGACGTAGGCGGCGTCGGTGGGGAAGACGTTGAACCGTCGGTGGAAGGCTTCCACCTCGTCGAGCAGTGCGGCGCCGTCGACGGTGGGCGGGGCGGGGGGCTGGTCGCTCATGCGGCCCGTCCTTCCTGGCGGTTGCGTGACGAGCGGGTGGCGTGGCGCCCGTCGTCTGCGTGGCGGTCAGTACCAAGAGCAGTTCGGACGCCTTCGGCGACGCCCTTCGGGTCGCCCACGGCCGGTGTGGGCGGGGCGAGTTCGGCGACCTGGGGTCCGTTCGCGGGAGGCTGGCCTTCCAAGGGGGAGGATCGGGGGCCGTTCACGCCGCCTCCCGGGGTCGGGCCTTGCGGATGGAGCTGTCCAGAGCGCTGCGGATCGTGGCGCGGCACTCGGCAGCGGTGAGCCCCCGCGCTTCCCCCGCCCCTTGGAAGGCCTCTTCCACCACGTGCCGGGGGATGTCGCCCCACGCGACGAAGCGCCCCACCTTGAAGGCGCACCGGTTGAGCGTGGTGTTGCGTTGCTTGTCCGGCGCCCCGGACACGGCGGCGCACTCGGCTTCCAGCGCGGACAGAGCCGCGCGGCTCCCGTCGACCGCGGGAAGCCTCAGCGGCCCCGCGGGGCGAGTGGGGACGGGTGCCAGGATGGTTCGCAGCCATCCGGGTAGTAGGGCCGCCACAGAGCCGCTCATGGCTTCGTACGTTCCGGTGGCGGTGGTGCTGCCCGCGGCGACGACGTAGCCGCCCCACGCGCGAGTGTCGACCGAAGCGGCGACCGTGCCAGCCGTGTTGGTGAGCCGGACGCCGTTCGGGGCGGTGAAGTACAGGTGTGTTCCGCCGCTGGTGGTCCGCACGCGGTAGGTGTCGGGGACGGCGTGCCCGGCGCGCTCGCAGAGCGCCCCGAAGGTTGTCGCGCCGTCAGGCGCGTCCGAACTGCCGTTGTGCTCTGGCGTGTCCAGGTCGACCACGACCAGTCGGGAGGGGCCGGTGGCGATGCCGACGTTGAACGGCGCCCGCGACCATGCGGCGCGGATGTGGTCGGGGTCGGTGGTGGCGCGTTGCTCCCACTTCACGTGCCCGCCGGCGCACTCGCCGGTGCGGGTGCATGTGCGCTCGCCGTGCAGGGCGGGGCGCTTGGTGCCGGGGCGCAGGGGGAAGACGTGCCAGCCGCGTTCGGCGGCGTCCAGCGCTGCGGACAGCAGCGCGGGGCGGGGGTCATGGGTCATGCTGGAGTTCTCCAGTTCCTTGACGGGTGCTGGCTGGCAAGGGCGGCCCCGCGACTTTGGCGAGACGGAGGGGCCGCCCTTGGCGTGGTCAGGCGATGTCGAGGGCGAGCTGGGACGGGCCGGGGTCGGCCGCTTCGGGGGCGGGGACGGCGAGCAGGGCACGGTAAGCGAGGGCGGCCTGATGGATGACGACGCCGTTGCCGAGGATCTTGAGCTGGTCGGAGCGGGACAGTCCGAGGTCGGTGCCGGTGACCCAGCCGGGATCGGCGCCCATCATCCATTCCACGAACGCCGGGGACAGGCGCCGGTTTCCCTTGGTGCCCGCTTCGGTCGGCTCGGGTGCGGGCCGTCCCAGGACGGTTTCCCAGCGGCGGATGGCGGGGCCGTAGTCGGTGCCGTTGGTGGCCACCCATCGTGAGCCGTCGGCCAGGCCGCGGGCGAGGTACTCGATCGAGGGGCGCGAGCTCGCACCCTCCGATGCGGACCGGTTGCGGCCGTAGCGAGCGGCGGTCGGGGTGGGCAGCAGGTTGACGACCACCTCGTTCAGCGGCCGGGAGTTGGTGCCGATCAGGTTGGAGGCGCCGGACTTCCAGTCCCGCGCGGCCGGCGTGGGCAGCAGTGTCACGGCGGTGCGCAGGTTCATGCCGCCCTGCCGCTTGGGCGAGACGCCCGGACCGCCGGTTCCGTCGGCGGCGGCCGGGGTGGGCAGCAGCCTCAGGTGTCCGTCGGGGGCAGCAAGAAGACCACTTCGTCCTCCAGCGTGGGCCCGTGACCGCCAGCCTTGCGCTTGTCCGGGTGCTGGGGTCCGCCGTTCCTGCCGAGCTGTGAGGTGGGGGTTTTCAGCAGCGGGATACGCGACGGCGAACCAGCGGTCGCGGCGGTGGCAGGCGCCGACTTCGGGGTCTCCAGCGCGTAGGCACATCCAGCGTGCGTCGTACCCGATCGCGGCCAGGTCGGCGGCGACGACGTCGAGTCCCCGGGAGCGGATGGCGGCGACGTTTTCCAGGAAGACGAGTCGGGGTCGAAGAACGCGAACGGCGTGGGCGATGGTTTTCCAGAGTCCGGAGCGGTCACCGGCGATCCCTCCCCGAGGTCCGGCGTTGGAGATGTCCTGGCAGGGGAAGCCGGCGGTCAGTGCCGCCGGGCGGGGCGTGAACGCGGCGACCGCTTCCCAGTCGACGGCCGTGACGTCACCGAGGTTGCGGGCGTGGGGCATGCGGGCGGCCAGCAGCCGGGAGGCGGCCGGGTCCTTCTCCGCGACCGCGACCGTGGGCAGGCCGGTGACGGCTTCCACGGCCTGGTCGAGGGCGGCGGAGCCGGTGCACAGGCTGACGTTGCCGCCGTCCGGCGGCATGCCGGGGTGATGGGTCATGCTGGAGTTCTCCAGTTCCTTGACGGGTGCTGGCTGGCAAGGGCGACCGCGCATCTTTGGCGAGAGCGGGCGGTCGCCCTTGGCGTCCTCGGACTGTCAGGCAGTCGAGGCAGGGGGCGTAGACGCGGCGAGACAGCGGGTGTCATGATCGCGAGGGCTGCCGGGACGGGTCCGGCGCCGGGGGGGATCATGAGGGTCTATCTCGTTTTGGGGCTGCTGGGTCTACTTGTTGCCGCATCCGGTCTTGCGACCCTTGCCAGGGGATGGGTGTTGCCGGGCTATCGGCGGGTGGTTCGCCGTCCGCCACTCTTCGGTTGGGGGCAAGTGATTCTGGCCTTGGGGCTGTGTGGGCAAGCCATCGTTGTGCTGCTGGTTCACGACCCCGAGACCAAGCGCTGGTGTGTTCAGACAGGCAACGCGGTTCTGTTCCTCGGTGCGGGCATGATGGTTGTGAGCCAACTCCGAACGCGTCCTACGCGGCGAGGCTCCGACGTGTCCTAGCCGTGGAAGTGGTTGCGCTTGATGACGGCCTTGCGGATGTTGACCGTGGTCCCACCGGCGTGCCGGTTGGCTCCGAAGACCTGCACGGCGATCCATCCGCCGAAGACGATCGCGGCCAGCGTGATGAGCTGGGTGATGAGCGCGGTGAGGGCGGTGATGAACGTGGTGAGGAGCAGCAGGCCGCCGCACACGGCGAGGAACCCGACGCCCCCGAGGGCGACGTTCACCGCCGCGCGGGAGACGACCGGCTTCGCGGCGACCGGTTCCGGCTGCACGGGGCTCATGGCGTAGCCGGTGACGACGCGGCCGTCCGGCAGGACGACGCTCGCGACCGTCGGAACGGCGCCCGGCTGCACCGGCATCAGCGGCGCCGGCTGCACGACGACGGGCGTGATCGGGGTCGGCTGGTAGGCGGTGACGGCCCGTTCGACGGGCACGCCGGGGGTGTGGTCGGGGTACATGCGGAATCCCTTCCGGTGCGAGGTTGGGGAGGCAGGGACACCCCCTGCCGGGGGCGCTGTGGAGGGGGTTTGAGGGGTCTGAGCTGGGGTGCCTCCCCGCCTCCCCGAACCGATGTTTTCGCTGATCACCGTGGGGGAGGCGGGGTGGGGAGGGGGTTGGGGAGTTCTCCCCGCCTCCCCGGACCGGGGCGGCGCGCCTCCCCGTCACCCGTCGGCGGAAGCGGAAGCGTCGGTGTCGCGGTCGGTGAGGGCGCGGGAGAGGTCGTCGCGGCGGACGGTCATGCGGCCGTGCGACTTGTACGCCTCGACCCCGGCGGCTTCCAGGACGCGCTTGAGGTCGCCGAAGGTCCATCCGCCGTAGGCGTCCTCGCTGAGGATCGCGAGCCGCTTGATGATGTCCTGCGTGAAGGAGCGGTCGGCTGTGCCCATGACGTCGAGGACGTCCGCGAGCGCGTCCCGCTCCTCACCCTGCTCGATGGCGTGCAGGGTGGTGACCCCGTCCCGCAGTGCCTTGGCCCGGTCGGCGATCAGGTGGGCGTCGTCGGTGCTGATGTAGTGCGTGCGCACGGTGATGGACGCCTGTCCGGCGGGGATCGCGATGCCGTCGGAGGCGACGACCACGGTTCCCTTGTCCAGGCCGGGACGGAGCAGGTTCGGCGCGGCCCCGCCGTCGACCGCCTTGTCCCCCAGCGCCATCCGCGCCTGTGACTCGGTGCCCAGCGCGAGCGAGGCACGCGTGTGCGCGCCTTCGCGCACGAGCTTGGGGAGGTTCTGGTCGGTGGGGTCCTGGGTGCCCTGCCACATCAGGACGTTGACCGCACGCCCCTGGTTGTGGATCTTGCGGACGGCGGTGAAGTACCGGGACTTGGCCTTCGAGCCGCCGTAGGGGCGCTTCTCGTCGTCGACGGCCGGGCACATGAACGCCACCTGCGCTTCGTCGACCAGCACGATCAGCGGCGGGAAGCCGGTGCCGGGCGGGGCCGTCAGGCGGCGGTTCATCTCGTCGACCGCGCCCTCGACCATCTCGGTCACCTCGATCACGTGCTCATCCGTCGGGCCCTGGATGAGTACCGTGGCCAGGCCGTCGAACATGGCCCAGTCACCGGCACCTTTGAGGTCACCCATGAGGAACTGCACCGACCGGTCCAGAGCGAGCCACAGGGCGAGCGCGCGCAGGGCGGCGGTCTTGCCCTGGTTGGACAGACCCGTGATGAGCAGGTGGCGCTGGTAGAGGCTGATGGCGGCGGCGTCCCCGCGCAGGTCCTGCCCCCACGGGGCACGGCCCTTGGCGTAGTCGCCGGTCAGGGTCTCGTCGGTGGCCAGCGGAGACGGCCCGATCGGCTCGTCCAGCGCCCCCGAGTCGGCGACCCACAGCCGCACCGTGCGCGCCGCCTGAGGGATCGTGATGAACACCTCGTGCTCGTGCCTGCTCAGGTTCTCGGCAAGCTTGCGCCGGCGCTGCTGCACCTCGTTCGTCGACACCCCGGACGGCAGCGTGACGTCGACCTCGACCCCGCATCCGGCGATCACGATCGGGGACAGCATCGAGGCGCCGGCGTCGCCCATCTCCTTGATGGCGTTGCGCAGCGCCGGGACTCCGAGGTCGCGCAGGGCCTTGACCACGATGGACGGGGTGATCGGCTCACCCTCACCGGAGCGGACGTTCGCCGGGAGTGCCCACTGGGGTGCGGCGTGCTGCTTGCGGCCGACCGACCACAGGGCCAGCAGGGCGAGGAACGGGCCGATCGAGACGAGCGGGCCCCACACCACCTGCACGATCCGGATCAGCAGCGCGATGAAGTCAACGGTTGCCGACAGCGGGGTGATGATGTCGCCGACGTGGCCGGTGTTGATTGCCATCACGATCCCGAGCGCGACCAGGACACCGACGCCCATGCCGGCGCCGACGGCGACGCCCTTGGCCGCGTCGACGGGCGAGTGCAGGAGGTCCATGCGGCGGTGGTGGCGGGCGGCACGGAAGCGCTGCAACCGCTCCTCCCACTCCTGCGCCGCTTCCAGGTTCCCCGCGGCTTCCGCCGCCCGGATCATCCGCTCGTAGCGGGAACCGGTACGCCCGTCCCACGTGCGACGGGCCACTATCCGCCCGCCGTTGACCGTGTACAGGCTGTGCCGGGCGATCCCGCGCACGGTCGCCTTCGTGTGCTCGTGCGTGACGGCCGTCCGAACGGCGCGGCCGGAGCGCACCCACAGCGGCACGGGCGCGGGCGGTGCCGGGTCGGGGACCACGGTCAGCGTGGTCACGGCCGCCGTCGCGGTCGCGGTGCCGGGGGGCGGGTCGGTGGGCTTGTGGAGGTGAACGACGTTCTCGGACATGCGGGGAGTACTCCTGACTGCCCGGATCGGGCGGGAGTTGAAGAAGAAGGGGGTGCCGGGGCGGTCGGGTCCGTGGCAGTGGGCGACCGCCCCGGGGTGGGTCAGTGGCCCTGCCGGGCCCGGTTCTCGGACGCGCTGAGCTGCGACGGCTCGAAGCGGGGGCCGTCGACCCAGCAGAACGGGCGGATGGTGTCGGCAGCGGTGAAGACACGGATGGCGGCGCCCGCGGGGGCGTCGGGCAGGGCGTAGACGCGGCCGCCGTCGAGTGAGGCCAGCAGGCGAGCGGCGTGGTGCTCACAGCCGTTCGCGCCGCCGTTGAACGCGTCCAGCACGGTCACCACGGCCGGCCCGACGCACGGCGTGGGGTCCTCGGGGTGCGCGGACGGGCAACGGAGCTGGTCCACGCTCACCACCACCCCGACGACTTCTTCGCCGCCTTGGCGCGGGCGGCCTCGGTGATGAGCCTCTGCCGTTCGCCGTGCAGCGCGGTCAACTCCGCGCTCAGCCGCATCTCCGCAGCCGTCGCGGTGGTGTCCATCTGTTGCTCCGCACGGCCGGTGCTGCGCCCCTTGGCGGCGCGGTAGGAGCCGCCCGCCAGGGCGCGGGCCATGGCCCGCCGCTCGCTGCCGTTCAGAGGCCACCACTCGCCCCGCCGGACCGCTTCGAGCTTCTTCGCCGTTGCCTGGATCTCACGGTCCAGGCGGCGGATATCGGAGTTGCCCATGTCAGGGGCTCCCTTCAGACCCGTACGGGCCGGGGTAGGCGCACGGCACGCACATGCCGAGCGAGACGGGGATGACGTATCCGGCATCACGCCGGCAGGCCGGACAGACGCGCCGCGCGGCGTTCGCCTTCGCCAGTGCCGCCCGACGGGCGGGCGTCATCGGCCGGACCGGTTGGGCCAGGTCGACGCGGTAGAGGTAGGCGACCAGCGGTTCGCGCCGTCGGCGCGGACGTTCGAGCTGCGCGGCCACGCCTTGACCGCCGGGGCGCAAACCTTGGGCGCGCAGTTGGCGGCGGGTGGCGTAGCCGTCCGGGGCCAGCCGCCACCGGAACACCGGCAGCGCGGCCATCAGGCGACGCGCTTCCACGCGGCCCGAAGGCGGACCTCGGATGCGGAGTGGCCGGCCGCCCGGAAGCGGATCGCCATCTCCCGGTATGACAGGGCGGGCGTTTCGCTGCGCCGGATGTCGTCCACGATCACGTCCAGCGCGTCATCGGTGAGCGCCGGGGCGGCTTCCAGCGACCGCGGCGAGACATCCTCGGTGGGCCCCCAGACAGGGAGTTCCCACAGGGGCGTGACGCCGGGCGTGACGCGGTGCGTCACGCTGGTCAGCGCCCTGCCGGTGTCCTCGCCCCGACGGGCCGTCTCCAGCGTCGACCACGCCGCGGACAGCGTCTGCGCGGTCCTCGCCTGCACCCGTGCGACGCGCGCCCCGGCGGCCGTCACGGCCGTCAGCCGGGTCTCCTCGGTGGAGGCTTCGGCGCGCAGCCGGGCACGGGCCACGGCCGCCTCGTCGCGGGCTTCCTGCTGAATGCCCGCGATGGCGTCCAGCGCGGCCGGGGTGAGAGCGGTGCGCTCCCACAGGCCATGGACCAGCCACAGTGCCTTCGCCGCGACCGGGAGCCACGCGACGGCCAGCCACGCGCCGGCCGAGTGCTCCGCGGTCAGGGCGTGGGCGACCAGGACGCCGGTGGCGATGAGGCCGAAGGACCAGCCGACCGCGGTCACGGCCCGGTTGTGGTCGCCCTGAGCGGCGAGACGGCGTTCGTAGGCGAGGGTGGCCAGCCATCCCCCGTCGATCCCCAGACCGACCACCAGCGCGACGGGCCACGGCATCGCCGTGCCGAGCCACATCATGACCACGGCCAGCGTGAGGACCATGGACACCGCCGTCATCGCGACGGCGGGTGCGGCGGTCTTGCCCCTCACGCCGCACCGCCCGGCAGGCTCGCGGCGGCGGTGCGGTTGGCCAGCTCCACCCGGGCGGCGAGCGCCCGGCGACGGGCCCGGCGGATCCGCCGGGCGTCCAGCTCGGTCGGGGTGCGGTCAAGGGTGGTGATCTGCGCGTCCAGCAGGTCGACGTCCGCGAGGATCACGGGCATCTCCAGCTCGACCGCGTCCAGCTCCGCATCCGTCGGCTCCATGAAGTCGGCGAACGCGGTAACAGCGTCCTGAACAGTAACGATGTGCTCCATTGGGTCGTGTTCCTCTCAGATAGGAACGGCCCATCGCGGCTCCCGGGTGGCACCCCGGGAGCCGCTCGCCGTTGGAGTCGGTTCCGGCTCCCCTCAGCGCTGCACGTAACGAGACGTGCAGCGGAGGCAACCGGCCGCCGCGCAAGGCGGCGGGAGTCAGAGGCACGCGGGCCTGAGCCGCGCCGGACACCTTTTGCGGGAGGTGACGGCCCGTACTGCGCGATATGGATCTGTGCCTCAGTCCCGCTCCTCCGAGGAATCGCAGCTCGGTCTCTTCGCGCGGCGTGGTTGCCCTTGGGCAGATCCGTTCTTTTGAGTCGGCACGTGTCCCTGACGGGAGAAGACCGACTGGTCTCCACTCACCTCGGCCCGCATGGTCACGGCCGTCATATCTGTGGCGGATCACGCTGTGGAGTTGTTGTCTGCACACCGAGAGCGGGAGCTACCTCCAGCGTTCTGGTGCGCACCAGTAGGTTCCCATCTGGTGCGCACCAGAGTCAAGACCGGTTCGCTCGGTTGGTTGGGATTGCCCCTCGCGGTGCATCTCCAGAAAACCTCTGGAGGCAGGGCCGCCGGTAGCCAACAGGGCTTAACATCCGTCCTGTTAACCCCTGTTGACCTGCGGCAACGTGCGTCATGCTGGCAAGGTGGTGCGAGGGAACCAACGCCGGAAGGTGGCCCGTGAGTACAGGACTTCGAAGCGCGCGGTCGGCGCGCGGGTGGTCGCAGGAACGTCTTGTTCGCGAGATTGAGCAGTTCGCCCGACGGAACCTCACGGACGTTGCCTCAACCGCGAGTTTGCGGGTGTACGTATCCGAGTGGGAGAACGGCAAGCGCACCATCTCCGACCGGTACGCGCGTGTCCTGCGGCAGCTCCTCGGGGTCACGGACGGGGAACTCCGGGACGCCGTACCAGCGCCGACGGCGCCATTCGCAGACGGCTACGACGACCTTCTGAGCCGGATCGATTCGGCCAGCAGTGTCAGTGATTCCATGGTGAAGACGTTCAATGACCAGACCGAGCTACTGCGCACGATGGACCGGCAAAGGGGTGCGGCGGCCCTTGTCGACCAGATGAGCGGTCACCTTGCAGCCCTGGAAGACGCGCTCAACTTCGCTGTGCTGCCTGCCACGCGCCGGCCGGTGGCGCTCGCACTCGCGGGAGCGTCAACGCTCGCAGCGTGGCAAGCGATCGACTCGGGGGCGGTTGAGCGGGCGTGGCGGCACTACGAACTCGCCAAGCGCGCAGCACGCGATGCCGAAGAACCTATGTACCTAGCGCACGCGATGGGCGAGCAGGCCTACGTGCTCTGTGAGGCGGGACGACCAGCGCTCGCTGTCGACCTCGTGCGCGATGCTCAGCGCACCGTCGCGCAATCCGGATCCGCCCGGCTGCGGGCATGGCTGTACGCCGCGGAAGCCGAGTTGTGCGCCCATGCCGGGCTGCCGGACGACAGTCGCCGTGCGCTGGACGCTGCCGCGGCCGTTATCCCGCAGGGCCAGGAGGACCGGGACCCGGACATGCTGAGCATCTTCCTGAACGGTGCCCATCTCGCCCGGTGGCAGGGCAATGTGCTCGCCCTACTCGGGGAAGAATCGGCGGTTACCAACCTCTACGGCGCGCTCGAAGTGATGGACCCGACGTTTGTACGCGCCCGGGGCGGACTGCACGCTGACCTGGCCCAAGCGCACCTCACGCGAGCCGAGTACGACGACGCCAGTACGCATCTGCGTCAGGCTCGCCTGTTGGCGAGCCGGACCGGTTCGGTCCGGCAGCGCCGTCGCGTTGACCTGCTTACTGCGCGGTTGTGAGTCCCTGCGTGCGCCGTGCCGCGAGGATGTGCAGCAGAGCGACCAGGGTGCCCGATCCCAGCAGTTCACCGCGGGCCATGAGTCCAGGGATGTCCGTCAGGGGTACCCACTCGATGTGGCCGGCTTCTTCGAGGTCGGTCGGTTCTCCGACCTTCTCAGCGCCGTGCCCTACGAAGATCTCGTGGGGCGAATCGACCATGCCGACCATGGGCTGATAGCTCACGACGTGTTCCAGCGACTTGGGGCGCCATCCGGTCTCTTCGACCGTTTCCCGCAGCGCCGTATCAGCCGGGTCCTCCCCTTGGTCGACGATGCCGCCAGGGAGCTCCCAGCCGAACTGCTTCGGAACGAAGCGGTAGCGCCAGATCATCAGAACGCGGTCCTGATCATCAATGACGGCCGTGATCGCTACGTGGTGCAGCCTCACGACGTGGTGTTCGAACCGCTTCACGCCCGGCGGCTCAACGTCCCAGAGCTGGAGTTTGACCCATCGGTTGTCGTACACGTCGCGCTCGCCGTGGATCCGCCAGGGCTCTACCCCCTCCGGGCGCTGAATGCTCACCGCACCAGGTACCCGGTACGAACTCCGTTCCCGAACCTCCAACAACCCCTCTGAGACGAGACGGGCGAGTACTTGTCGTAGGGCTGTCCGGCCGATGCCGAGTTCTTCCACAAGTGTGCGTTCCGAGGGGAATTTGTCACCGGGTACATAGTCGCCTGCCGCGAGCCGCGCGCGAAGCGTCTCGTAGACCTTGGTCGTCTTAGGTCCCATCTGCGGAGCACTCTCCGTTCTGACGTGGTGCGTACCAGGTTACCGGGGCTGTTCTCCCTGCCGGCCGGAGTGGCTCAAGGTCTTTGTCTACGGCGCGCGGCGAACTCGCCTGAGAGTGGGCGAGCCTCCGTGCATGAGCCGCCCGAGGAGCCACCTAGAGATGTGCGACCGTCACCGGTGAGCCATTTTTTACTTTATGTGAGATTTTGCGGCATTTGAGGTGACGCAATAGTAGGCGAATACTTGCAACCCTCTTGCGAGGTTCGGTAAAAGCTGGATGATTGTTGCACCTACGTGTCGCGCCCGCTGCAAAGTGTCGAGTGGGCAAGTCATGAAACGAGAATTCATTGAGTCAGCCCCCTGGCGCTCCGCGTTTCAGTGTCGAGGAGATAACCAACCGCCTAGGCATGCCTGTGTCGTTCCTCGGATCCGGAGCATTCGGCGACACTTGGAAGGCGGGTGATGACGCTGTAAAAGTGATTTGCGTGGATGGCTACCCGAGGACGAGGTTGGAGCGAGAAGTAGAAGGGCTCTCACGTGTCAGCTCCCCCTACGTTGTCGCATTTCGTGGGCTGGAGGAAATAGAACTTGGGGGTCAGCAGAGGCCGGCATTGCGCTTCGAATATATCGAAGGCGGCGACGTCGAGCATCGTCTGAACAATGGAGAACTGTTGTCGATGAACTCCGTGCGTGGCTTCCTCAGGGGGCTGTTGCTTGGAGTGCAGGCCCTTCATAAGGCGGCGACGATACATCGTGACGTGAAGCCCGCCAATATTGCGTTGCGTGAAGGGCGGTGGGACCGTCCGGTCCTGCTAGACCTGGGTCTGGCCAAGCAGATGGATTCAACCACAATCACGGTTTATCCAGGACACATTGGCACCGTGCCCTACATGGCTCCCGAGCAGCTTGAGGGGCGGCGTGCGCGCAAAGCAGCTGACTTGTGGGCTGTGGGTGTATCGGTACGCCAGATAATTACTGGGCGACATCCTTTTTATTTGCCGCATGAAAAGTACACCCTCGATGAGGCCTTCGCTAAGCTTGCGGCGGGCCCCGAGACCCTACCAGAGAATTGTCCAGATGACGTTAGACAGGTACTAGATAGGCTGACGGCATTCATCGAGCATGAGCGTGGCAGTAGCGCCAGCAACTTGGCACGGCTCATCGAGTAGCAGGCTCACGGAATAATTGGGGGGGAAATGGCCCACGAAGAGCCGGAACCGATGTTTGATGGTGATCTTGAGTGGTCGGGGGACAACGATAGCTTGACGCCAGCAGTTAACGAACCGGAGTTGGAAGACGAGGCCGCCGCAGCGTGGCTCGCAGCTGAAGAAGCGTATATTCCGCTGGACGACGGAAACGGCTATCTGGCGGTTGGGGGAACTGGTGCGGGCAGCATCGTGTCCGCCCTGCCGACCGGGTCACCTGCAGTCGCCCAAACTACAGCCCCTGCAATCGTTGGCCGTGACACCGCTCTGGCTGGCGGCCGTCCAATCTATCTTGTGCATCGTGGAGTCCGTCATGCGGACCTTCTGCCGATAGTGATGGGCGATCTGCACCACAAGAAGGGCCGGGATCTGGCTATTGGGGCCATTGCCAGCCTGCCCAGTGCCAAGACCCAAAAACTTGCTTCCTTCTTTGATCAAGCCTCCGTGGCGACCCTCCGAATAGCTGACCCTCAGTGCTATCGCCTTGATGAAAAGGTGCTTCGACTCCCGCCCAATAACATCGGCAAGAGGGCTGTGGAGTATGCGCCATACCTTTCTACCAGTGGCCACGCCGGCTGGTTGCGTCAGGTCGTGGACGCGCAGCGATCCGTGGGCGCCAACCTGCTCTTGACTCCGGGACGTGCTCTGGACCCGGATGATGCGCAGAACTCTCTCGATGCTGTTATCCAGGAAGCGGAGCATGTCCTGGCCTTGACGGAGCGAGGCGAGCGGGTAGCCCTGAACCTTACGCTGCCGTCTCGCTGGCTTTCCGTTGGGGCACTTCGGAATCGGTTGCTCGACGAGATCCTCGAACAAGACCAGTTCGACGTGCTGTATGTCCGGATTCAATGGGCCCAGACCAAGGCATTTGCTCCAACTGAGGATGCCGATCTACTGATGGGTATTAGACGGCTTGCCAACCTCTGCCAGGACGAGGGGCGAGCATTGCTGCTTCCTCAGACCGGATTGACGGGTTGGTTTGCTCTTGCGCACGGGGCTGTTGGCTACGGCCTGGGAGTTAGTGGCGCCGACCAATGTTTCGCTGAGCACGTCTTTAGGCGAGGACGTCAAGGGCAGCAGCAGGCGCAAAGATATTTCGAGAAGCAGATGTTGCACACAATTGACGGCAGCTCTCATGACGTGGTGCAAATGACGCCGGGGTACATCCAATGTGACTGCTTGTACTGCCCAAGTCTCTTCAGTAGTCAGCCCTGGTCTCATGCTCTCTCGGCGCTCCACCACATCTTCTCGATGGGTGTGTTGACTGCCCGCGTCCAAGAGGACTCGGCTAGGGGCGGTCGGCATGGTGCTGTGCGGCGGATTGTTGCTGCTGCTAGACGGTGGTCGAGTGGACTGCCGCTGGGACCTGGCGACGTTCCGCGCCACCTGAACGTCTGGGATCAGGCCCTGTAGTGGTAGTCAGGTCTACACCGAATACCAGTCCGATCGTGCCGCTCACCTCGCCCCTGGAGTAGAGCTGAGCGGCCCTTTCGGCGAGTAGTTCGCGGTAGATGTTGAACTTTTTCCTGGAGTTCTTGATAGAGGGCGCTACGACGTGATCAATTCCGTCATGAGGATGTAGGGTGGCCAAGCCAATGCCAGCTCGTTCGAACCATTCTCTATGAGCGCTTGCTTGTGAGGAGTAAGTTGAATCCATCACGAGCCAGGACTCATCTGCTGATGCTCTGTGTCGCAGTGTTTGGCTATACCCGCTACGCCAGTCGTTGATTTTGACTTCCAGCGTGCCAATGTACTTGGCGGTACTCACGTACTGAGACGCGGCGTGCCAGTGTCCGCGCGACTCTTTGTGGACGTATCCGTACTCCATGAGCCGCGGTAGAATTCTTGCCCCGATGTACTTGGCGCTAAAAGGTGCCTTATCTGAAAGTTTCGACGCGGTTACGGTTTCCGTGTCGCTGGACTGCAGGGCGTGAAGCACGCATAGGTCAGCGAAGTCCACAATGAAAGAGAGTGAACTCTTTTCCCTTTCTCTCAGGGCCCCCTTATCGAATTCGATAAAAACGATATCTGGAATTCCAGCACTAGTCTGCACTTCGAAAAGCGTTTCGACATCTCGCCCCGGAGTGAGGCGGGTCGCCTGCTCGGAAATTGGCGCGAGCATGTCGGCTTCTCGTTGAAATTTATTTTTCCGCACGCCACTCCCCTGGGTTTGATCGCTGGGGGTCAGTATACGGTTATCTCGCGAATATTTCCATAGGTGTAGGTGAAGTATCCTCTTAAAGAGTTGCTAAATCCGTGTGGGGCGGGCTTTGTTGCCGACTTGGGGCGGTGGAATTGAAATTCGTCACGCGTCAGCGCTCAACTCAACGCGGGAGGTGGCATGGTCGCCAGCTCGACGCGCATGCTGGGTCTTCCCGCTCGCGCGCAACCCACTGGCCGGGCGGGCCGGAGCTGGCTCTATGGGGCAGATGTGGGGTAGGCCGGGTCTATGCCGGTGTACGTCATGGCCAGGGGATGGCTGCGGCGCAGACTGTAAATCTGCCGGCTTCGCCTTCCCAGGTTCGAATCCTGGCGCCGCCACACTGGGGAGAAACCCCCTTCGATCAGCCTCGATGGCAGGTCGGAGGGGGTTTTTCGTTGTGGTCCGGGGTCGCTTCAAGCGGAACGCAGGGCCAGTTCGTTGAATCCGGTGCCGGTGTCCATGGCGCTGACCTGGTCCTCGAGCAGGGGAAGCTGTTCGGTGAGGGCGGGGTCGATGAGGCCGGTCTGGGCGAGCACCGCCGCCTGGTCCCAGTAGATGTGCTCGCTGTCGATCGCGCCGTCGCGGAACGCCACGATCGCCACGAGGGGGATCTGTACCGCCCGGCCGGTCGGCTGCACGCCCGGAAGGATCCAGGGGACCTCGGTGTCGTGCGTGAAGGAGACGATCAGCTCGTCTACGACCCGGTCGTCCCCGATGGTGCGGGAGACCGACCGCAGGGCGAAGTCGGAGGGGTTGTGGCCGATGAACCAGCGGGCGTAGAAGTCGGAGACCTGGCGTCGTCCACTGGCGCCCATGGCGGTGGGCACATGAAGCACCGTCGGATGGTCGGTCATCGTGCTCATGGTGGCCCGCAGGTCCAGGTTCACGAACTCGCCGTCCGTGTGGGCCGTCCAGCAACGTTCCATGGCCGCGTGGTCAACCATGCGGATCTCCTCGGGGCGGGCCTTCAGTATCCGAGCGGATCCGGCCACCCGCTACCGCGGTCCACGGCACCAGGACGCTTGGTCCCGGTGCCAGGAGGAGGCATGCGGTCCGCGCCATGACAGTTCCCGACCACTTCCCGTGCCCTCTTTGTGTTAGATACGGGTTATGTCGCGCCCCACTCCCGACGACGACAGAGGTACGGACACAGGCACGGACACAGGCACGGACGCAGACGCAGGCACAGACGGGCTCCAGGAGGCCGCGGTCACGCGATCCGTGCTGAAGGCGGCGGTCGCGGACCCGCAGCGGTTGCCTGAGACCCTCGCGTCCTACGCCGTCCGCCAGATGGGCCCGGCCGCCGCGCGTTCGGTGACCATGACACGCGCGGCGCACCCCGATGCGACCACGGCCGAGCTGCAGGACCTGCTGCTCACCCGGGGCAAGCGCCGGGTCGTCTCCGACGGAGTGCTCATCGGCGGCCCTATGACGATCATGGCGCCGTTCGCGTTCTGCGCGGCGCTGCTCAGTCAGGCGCGTATCTGCCTGGAGCTGGCGGCTCTGGGGGGACACGACCCCACCGTTCCCGTCCGTGGCGCCGAACTCCTGGTTCTGCAAGGGGTGTACCCGGACGTCGACCGGGCCCGGGTCGCACTGTCGGACGCAGTCCTCGCCGAGCGGGGCGAGGCCGGGAAGAGGGCCTCGCGGTCCGTGGAGGCCGGGCCGCGCCGGGGCAGGGCGGCAACCCTTTTCGAGCTGACCCTGCGGATGGCCCGCGTCCTGGGGCTCATCGCGCCGAAAGAGCAGGCGAAGGAGGGTGGTGCGCGGCGATGGCTGCTCGCGGTGGGGCGTTACGTCCTGCTCGGGGTCGTGTTCCTGGTCGGTCTGGTCGCCCCGCTCGTCTGGATGCCGTACGTGGGCCGGTCGTACAGCAGGGCCACCGATCGCCTCCTGGAGCGGGCCCTGGCTTTCTACTTCGGGGACCGGGCCGCCCAGCCCCGCAGGACGGCGGGGGGCGCTCCCGGAATGAGGACGGCCATGGTCAAAGCGGTGCTCTCGCTCCTGATCCCGGCCGGCCTGGTCGCGGTGGTCGTCCTCGCCGATCTGCGGGTCGCGGACAGTCACTGGCCGGTTGTGGCCGTCACCCTGCTGACGGCGTCCTTCGGTGTGGCGGCGGTATGGCAGTGGCGGCGCCGTCGCAGACGCCGGGCAGGCTGACGATCACTCAAGCGTGCTGCTCGACCGGACCGTTCCTTGTGCAGGGTGCAGGGTGCAGGGTGCAGGGTGCAGGGTGCTGGGTGCGAAGAGGTGTTCGGGGCACACTGGCCCCATGAGCTTCCGCTCCTCCCGCCGCAGGATCTGCCCCGAGTGCCGTCGTGAGATCGCCGTCGTCGCGGGGCGGTTCGCCCGGCACGACCCGCCCGGTGCCCGCGACAGCGGTCGGCTCGTCTCGTGTCCCGGGTCGCGTCGCCAGGCCCAACTGGGTGCGGTACAGCCGTCGTTGGACGGACACGTCGTGCCGGAGTTCCCCGGACAGCTGCCGCTGTTCTGAGGCTCGCGATCGTCGACGTACGGTCCGCCGGTCCGTTCGGAGGGTGTGCGAGCTCAGTTTCCGGCCACTGACTTCACGGCCACCGACACCGGTGTCGAACCGCTGATCAGTTCGAGGGTCAGGCCCGCCGTGGCCGGGGTCTCGAGCAGTTCGACGAGTGTGGCGGCCACGTCGTCGCGCGGGATCGGACCGCGACCGGTCTGCGCCTCCAGGCGGACGAGGCCGGTGCCGGCGTCGTCCGTCAGCCGGCCGGGGCGCAGGATCGTCCAGTCCAGCGCCTGCCGACGGCTGACGTGGGCGTCGGCCTCGCCCTTGGCGCGCAGATAGACGTCGAAGACCTCGTCCCCGGCGTGGTTCGGGTCGGCGCCCATCGAGGAGACGATCAGGAAGCGTCGTACGCCGGTCCGGACCGCCGCGTCCGCGAACAGCACCGCGGCGTCCCTGTCGACCGTGCCCTTGCGTGTCACTCCGCTGCCGGGACCAGCGCCCGCCGCGAACACCGCGGCATCGGCGCCCTGCAGATGTGCGGCGACCTCTTCGACGGTGGCCGACTCCAGGTCCAGCAGTACCGGTTCGGCGCCCGCTTCCCGCAGATCGTCGCCCTGATCGGCGCGGCGGATGATGCCCGCGGCCTCGTCACCGCGCGCGGCGAGCAGACGCTCCAGTCGCAGCGCGATCTGTCCATGGCCTCCAGCGATGACAATGCGCATGCTTCCGACCGTACGCCCGAACGGCCCCACTCGCCGTATGCGGCAGGTGGCGTTCCGGGTGTACGGCACGGCGAGGGCTCGCCGGGTAGCCGTGCCGCCCGGGCGCAGGCCGCCCCGGCGTCCTCCGCCCAGCGGTCCGCCGCCGAACTCCGCGCTCCTACGACACTTCCCCCCGCCCCTGCCTGGGCAGCCCCAGCTCCGCCGACACGGCCGAGTTGCAGTACTCGCGTACCGCGCTCGTCCGTGCCACCACGCGCCCCCGGTGCACCACGATGCGGCTGTACGCCAGTGACAGGGCACCGGACAGCCGGTCACCGCGGACGGCGAGAAGCTCGGCCGGGAAGCCTGCCTCCACACGCACCTCGGGAAGGCCCAGGGCGGCGCGGGCCGAGGTGCTGACCGCGTCGTAGGCGTCCTCGGGGCGCAGACCGTGGTGGGAGGCCAGAAGATAGGCGGCCTCCAGGGGGTCGCCGCGGCCCACGGGGTTCGAGGTGTCCCGCAGGGCCCCGCTGCCGGCGGCGAGGCGTACGCCGGCGGAGCGGAGCAGCCGTACCGGGGCCGTCCCGCGCCGGTCGGAGCCCGCGCAGCCCCCCTGCGGCAGACACACCACGGTCACGCCCGCCGCCGCCAACTGGTCGGCGGTGCGGGACGCCACGTGGGTGGGCAGGTCGCCCAGACCGCCGCAGGGACCGATCGTCACCCCGGGGCGCAGGCCGCCGGCCATCGCGGCGAGGCGGGCGAGGCGTGCCGGGTCGGTGGCGTCGGTGTGCAGGTCGACGGGGCAGCCCTGTTCGGAGGCGACCTCCAGCACGGCCTCCACGTACCCCGTCGGGTCGGGGTCGAGATCGGGGCAGCCGCCCACCACCGAGGCGCCCATCTTCACCGCGTCCCGCAGCATGGCGAGCCCGTCCGCCCCGGCCACCCCGGTGAGCAGCCGCGGCATCGCCACGGTCGTCAGTTCCGCGAGCCCGCGCAGCGACCGCCGCGCGCGCAGGACGGCGGTCAGCGCGCCCAGTCCGGGAACGTCACCGACACGCACGTGCGCCCGCAGCGCCGTCGCCCCGTGCCCGAGTTGCAGCAGGGTCGCCTCGGTGGCTCGGCGCTGGACGTCCTGGGGGTCGTACGAGACCGGGCCGTCGCCGTCGGCGGACAGGGCCGAGTCGGCGTGGGCGTGGGCTTCGACGGGGGCAGGCAGGAGGAGGTAGCCACCGAGGTCCACGCGGCTGCCGCCGATACCCCCTCCTCCGCCCGTGCCACCGCCGGCGCCGCCGCGGGATCCGCCCAGGCTGCCGGCCGTGCCGACCGCCTCGATGCGCCCGCCGCCCAGCCGGACGTCCACCGTGCGGCCGTCGGTCAGCCGCGCGCCGCACAGGAGGAGGGAGTTCCCGTCGCCCCGTCCCGAGCCCGACGGGAACGACGACGAGGGGGGCGGCTGCGGCTGGCTGTCGGGCATCGCGCTCCAGGGCTCGGGACCGGTACTCGGGTCGGGTACTGGGTTCGGGTACGGGTTCAGGAACTCGAAAAGACGCAAGATCACGCAGAGTGAGTCGAGCCTATGGCGGCGTTCGGCCCGTGGCGCGGAGGAGCGCAATAGTCGTACCGGTGTGGTCCGCCCGTCGAGGGCGCCGCGGCAGGGGCGTTCGGGGCTGCTGAGAAGCGCGCGACGGGGGCCGGGCAGGGGCCGTGAAATGGATTTGGGTGAACGGCGGCCGAGCGTGTAATGTCTTCATCGCTCGCCCCAATAGCTCAGTCGGCAGAGCGTCTCCATGGTAAGGAGAAGGTCAACGGTTCGATTCCGTTTTGGGGCTCTGGTGTGTGAGGTTCCCGTCGCGAGGCGGGATCCGATCGCATCACAGCGGTGTAGCTCAGTCGGTAGAGCAAGCGGCTCATAATCGCTGTGTCACCGGTTCAAGTCCGGTCACCGCTACTGACAGTAGCCGATTGCGGGGTCGGTCCTTCGATCGGCTACTCTTTCTTGCGTTGAATTAACCTACCCGTTCGTCAAGGAGCACTCACGTGGCTGCCACCGACGTCCGCCCGAAGATCACGCTGGCCTGCGTGGAGTGCAAGGAGCGGAACTACATCACCAAGAAGAACCGGCGTAACAACCCGGATCGTATGGAGATGAAGAAGCACTGCCCGCGTTGCAACGCGCACACAGCGCACCGCGAAACGCGCTGACACAGGCCAGTAGATCTCGCAGGACTCATCACACGAGGCCGTCCCCGCAGTTCAGGGGGGCGGCCTCGTGGCTTTTTTTCGGTCACTCTTTCGGTCAGCGTGGCCACCGAGCGCAATCGGCCGTGGCAGCCTTTTATACGGTTGACGCGGCACGGTGCTCGCTCAGCGCGCCCTTTGAGGGGCCGTCGTTCACCGGTCCACCCGGAGCAGAAACCAGGAGGTGCCGAGCCATGGCGCTCGACCAGTCCTTCGTGGGGCGGAGCTACCCGCCCACCGACCCGTACGAGGTGGGACGAGAGAAGATCCGTGAGTTCGCGGAGGCGGTGGGGGACGCCAACCCGGCCTACACGGACCCGGAGGCCGCCAAGGCTCTCGGTCATCCCGATGTGATCGCCCCGCCCACGTTCGTGTTCGCGATCACGTTCAAGGCCGCGGGGGAGGTCGTCGCCGACCCGAAGCTCGGCCTGGACTACAGCCGGGTGGTGCACGGCGACCAGAAGTTCGCGTACAGCCGCCCGGTGCGCGCCGGGGACCGGCTTTCGGTCACCTCGACCATCGAGGCCGTCAAGTCCATGGCCGGCAACGACATCCTGGACATCCGCGGCGAGGTGCACGACGAGGCCGGAGAGCACGTCGTGACCGCCTGGACCAAGCTGGTGGCCCGCGCGGCCGAGGAGGCGTGAGCAGATGACCGCTCAGATCGCGTACGCCGATGTCGAGGTCGGGACCGAACTGCCCGCGCGGAGCTTCCCTGTGACGCGTGCCACACTTGTGCGCTACGCCGGTGCCTCCGGGGACTTCAACCCGATCCACTGGAACGAGAGGTTCGCCAAGGAGGTGGGCCTGCCGGACGTCATCGCGCACGGCATGTTCACCATGGGCGAGGCGATCCGCGTGGTCACCGACTGGATCGGGGACCCGGGCGCGGTCGTCGAGTACGGCGTTCGCTTCACCAAGCCCGTCGTCGTCCCGAACGACGACCAGGGGGCCGTGATCGAGGTCAGCGGCAAGGTGGCCGCGAAGCTGGACGACAACACGGTCCGTGTGGACCTGACGGCGACGAGCGCCGGCCAGAAGGTCCTGGGGATGTCGCGGGCAGTCGTCCGACTGGCCTAGGACCCGCACCTGAGTGGCCCGAGTCGCCCGAGTCACCCCCCGGGTCCTTGAAAGGGTGGGTCTCTGAGCCGAGGCCCGGCACACCCTCTCGAGCGGTGCGCCACGGCACGGCACCGCTCACCGGACCACACGCGTGCGCGTCTCACCGGTCCGCACGCGTGTGCGTGCCCCGTCTCTCCGGACGGGACCGTACGCGCGCACGTCCTCGGGAAGGACCGCTCGTCGCACACGTGCCCCGTCACCGGCGTCGTCCGCCCAGCCTCTCTGTCGTCTCTGTCGTGCCTGTCGGGGCTGTCGGTGCCGTCTCGTAGTCTTGGGCGCGTGCAGGTACTCCACGACGCTCCCCTCGCCCCGTTGACCACGTTCCGGCTGGGCGGACCCGCGACCCGGCTGGTGACCGCGACGAACGACGCCGACGTCGTCGAGGTGGTCCGGGAGGCCGACGCCACCGGGACGCCGCTGCTGGTCGTCGGCGGCGGGTCGAACCTGGTCATCGGCGACAAGGGCTTCGACGGCACCGCACTGCGCATCGCCACCCGCGGCTTCGAGTTGTCCGGTACGCGACTGGAACTGGCCGCAGGTGAGGTGTGGACCGACGCCGTCGAGCGGACGGTGGAGGCCGGGCTCGCCGGTGTCGAGTGCCTCGCCGGCATCCCCGGCTCGGCGGGCGCGACCCCGATCCAGAACGTGGGGGCGTACGGCCAGGAGGTCTCCTCCACCATCACCGAGGTCATCGCCTACGACCGCGCGGCCGGTGAGACGGTCACCCTGACGAACGCCGCGTGCGGCTTCTCCTACCGCCACAGCCGCTTCAAGGCCGCCCCCGAGCGGTACGTCGTCCTGCGCGTCCGCTTCGGACTGGAGGACGCGGGCGGACTGTCGGGACCCCTGCGGTACGCGGAGACGGCCCGCGCGCTCGGGGTGGAGGCGGGGGAGCGGGTCCCGCTCGGCGACGCCCGCGAGACCGTGCTGAAGCTGCGCGCGGGGAAGGGCATGGTGCTCGACCCCGAGGACCACGACACCTGGTCCGCAGGGTCCTTCTTCACCAACCCGATCCTCACGGACGCCGGGTTCGCCGCGTTCCACGCGCGCGTGAGGGAGCGCCTCGGTGAGGGCGTGGAGCCGCCCGCGTATCCGGCCGGCGAGGGGCACACCAAGACCTCCGCCGCCTGGCTGATCGACAAGGCGGGGTTCCGCAAGGGGTACGGCACCGGTCCGGCCAGGATCTCCACCAAGCACACCCTCGCCCTCACCAACCGCGGCGAGGCGACCACGGAAGACCTGCTGGCGCTGGCCCGCGAGGTCGTCGCCGGGGTGCGTGAGGCATTCGGGATCACCCTGGTCAACGAGCCGGTGACGGTGGGCGTCAGCCTCTGACGGCAGCCGGCGCGTCCGACGTCAGCCAGGTGTCGACGCCCGCCAGCAGCTCCTTCTTGGTCTCGTCCGGCGCGGCCGACGCCCGTACCGACTGGCGGGCCAGCTCGGCCAGTTCCGCGTCCGTGAAGGCGTGGTGCTCGCGGGCGATCCGGTACTGCGCCGCCAGCCGCGAGCCGAACAGGAGCGGGTCGTCCGCGCCGAGCGCCATCGGGACGCCGGCCTCGAACAGCTTGCGCAAGGGGACGTCCTCGGGCTTCTCGTAGACGCCCAACGCGACGTTCGACGCCGGGCACACCTCGCAGGCGACACCGCGGTCGGCGAGGCGCTTCAGCAGACGCGGGTCCTCCGCCGCGCGCACACCGTGGCCCACACGGTCGGCGTGCAGGTCGTCCAGGCAGTCCCGGACCGAGGCGGGGCCGGTCAGTTCCCCGCCGTGCGGGGCCGACAGGAGGCCGCCCTCACGGGCGATGGTGAAGGCGCGGTCGAAGTCGCGGGCCATGCCGCGCCGCTCGTCGTTGGAGAGTCCGAAGCCGACCACACCCCGGTCCGCGTAGCGGACGGCGAGACGCGCCAGGGTGCGGGCGTCCAGCGGGTGCTTCATACGGTTCGCGGCGACCAGGAGGCGCATCCCGATCCCGGTGTCCCGCGCGGCCGTCTCCACCGCGTCCAGGATGATCTCCAGGGCCGGGATGAGACCGCCCAGGCGCGGCGCGTACGACGTCGGGTCGACCTGGATCTCCAGCCAGCCCGAGCCGTCTCTCACGTCCTCCTCGGCCGCCTCGCGCACCAGCCGCTGGATGTCCTCGGGCTGCCTCAGGCACGAGCGCGCGGCGTCGTACAGACGCTGGAAGCGGAACCAGCCCCGCTCGTCCGTCGCGCGCAGTCTCGGCGGCTCCCCACCGACCAGGGCGTCGGTCAGCGCGTCGGGCAGCCGGACGCCGTACTTGTCGGCCAGCTCCAGCAAGGTGCCCGGCCGCATGGAGCCGGTGAAGTGCAGGTGCAGATGGGCCTTCGGGAGGTCGGAGACATCACGTACACGTTCCATTCGAGGATCCTGCCGTACGGCTTGCTCGTCCCTCCAGCGCTTTCCCCTTTAGTGGTCTTGCTCGCACGAAAACACGAAGGAACACGAAGACGAAAACGATGGAACGCACGAACGAAGGAACGGGCCGTCTCCCCCCGGGGGAAACGGCCCGTCACGCGCGCGTGCGCCGCGAGGACGTCGTAGAACGTCAGTCGCGCGCCTCCGCCAGCAGCTTCTGGATCCGGCTCACGCCCTCGACGAGGTCCTCGTCACCCAGGGCGTAGGACAGCCGCAGGTAGCCCGGCGTGCCGAAAGCCTCACCCGGGACGACCGCGACCTCGGCCTCGTCCAGGATCAGCGCGGCCAGCTCGACCGTGTCCTTCGGGCGCTTGCCGCGGATCTCCTTGCCGATCAGGGCCTTCACCGACGGGTACGCGTAGAACGCGCCCTCGGGCTCCGGGCAGAGCACGCCCTCGATGTCGTTGAGCATCCGGACGACCGTGCGGCGGCGGCGGTCGAAGGCCTCGCGCATCTCCTCGACGGCGACGAGGTCGCCGGAGACGGCAGCGAGGGCGGCGGCCTGGGCGACGTTCGACACGTTCGAGGTGGCGTGCGACTGAAGGTTCGTCGCGGCCTTGACGACGTCCTTCGGGCCGATGACCCAGCCCACCCGCCAGCCGGTCATGGCGTACGTCTTCGCGACTCCGTTGACCACGACGCACTTGTCGCGCAGCTCGGGCACGACGGCCGGCAGTGACACGGCCGAGGCGCCGCCGTAGACCAGGTGCTCGTAGATCTCGTCGGTGAGCACCCACAGGCCGTGCTCGACGGCCCAGCGGCCGATGGCCTCCGTCTCGGCCTCGGAGTAGACCGCGCCGGTCGGGTTGGACGGGGAGACGAACAGGACGACCTTCGTCCGCTCCGTGCGGGCGGCCTCCAGTTGCTCCACGCTCACCCGGTAGCCGGTCGTCTCGTCGGCGACGACGTCGACCGGAACGCCGCCGGCCAGCCGGATCGACTCGGGGTACGTCGTCCAGTACGGCGCCGGGACGATGACCTCGTCGCCCGGGTCGAGGATCGCGGCGAACGCCTCGTAGATGGCCTGCTTGCCGCCGTTGGTGACCAGGACCTGGGAGGCGTCGACCTCGTAGCCGGAGTCACGCAGCGTCTTCGCGGCGATCGCGGCCTTCAGCTCTGGCAGGCCGCCGGCCGGCGTGTAGCGGTGGAACTTGGGGTTCTTGCAGGCCTCGATCGCGGCCTCGACGATGTAGTCGGGGGTCGGGAAGTCGGGCTCGCCGGCGCCGAATCCGATCACCGGACGCCCGGCGGCCTTCAGGGCCTTGGCCTTGGCGTCCACGGCGAGGGTGGCTGACTCGGAGATCGCGCCGATGCGGGCCGAGACCCGACGCTCGGTGGGTGGGGTTGCAGCGCTCATGAGTCCATCGTTTCAGACCGGAAACCCGCCCGGCACACGGGTTTCACGGACTGGGCAGCCCGGCCGGACCGTTGAACAACAGTCCGGATATCTCCGGTGTCCCGGCGATCTTCGGCCGGTCCGCAGGCCGGATGGTGACGGGTCTGCCGCGAGCGCGGGGCGCACAGGCCATTTCTGTTCGACGCCCGGCCCAGGAGCACGTACACTCACTCCTCGTTGGCCTCCAGCGAGTCAGCACTCGACCGGTGCACACCGAGCACCCGGTCGGATGCGGTACGTTGGGGGACACACGAAGGGTCGTAGCTCAATTGGTAGAGCACCGGTCTCCAAAACCGGCGGTTGGGGGTTCAAGTCCCTCCGGCCCTGCTACACACACCGCCAGGATGTGTGCGCAGGTACATACACCTTTGCATCGCCGTGCAGCTCGGACCGGGCGCGGCACGGCCACGACCCGGGATCAGGTGAGGACGAATGACGGACGCCGTGGGCTCCATCGACACGCCTGATGCCGAGGACGAGGCACCGGAGAAGAAGACCCGCAAGGGTGGCAAGCGCGCCAAGAAGGGCCCGCTGAAGCGGCTCGCCCTCTTCTATCGGCAGATCATCGCCGAACTCCGCAAGGTCGTCTGGCCGACTCGCACGCAGCTGTCGCGCTACACGACCGTCGTGATCATCTTCGTGGTCGTCATGATCGGACTGGTCACCGTCATCGACTACGGGCTCGACCACGCGGCCAAGTACGTCTTCGGCTGAGCCAAGAGCGAAGGGCGCCGGAACCCGGCGCCCCTTTCGCGTGTTCCACCCCTCTGTATCCAGGAAGAAGCAGCCACCGTGTCTGACCCGAACGTGAACGACGACGCCATCGAGCCGGTCGAGTCCGTGGAAGACGAGCTCGACATCGTCGAGGGTGCGGACGAGGACCTGGACCAGGCCGAGGCTGCCGACGCCGCCGAGGGTGAGCCCGCCGAGGAAGCCGCCGTGCACGTGGAGGACGAGCTCGCCGAGGAGTCCGAGGACGACGCCGAGGATGAGTCCGAGGACGACAACGAGTCCGAGGCCGAGGCCGAGGCCGAGCCCGCCGAGGAGGCGGAGCCCGAGTCCGACCTCGACCCCGTCCAGAAGCTCCGTGAGGAACTGCGGACCCTGCCCGGCGAGTGGTACGTGATCCACACCTACGCCGGTTACGAGAACCGCGTGAAGACCAACCTCGAGCAGCGCGCCGTCTCGCTGAACGTCGAGGACTACATCTTCCAGGCCGAGGTGCCGCAGGAAGAGGTCGTCCAGATCAAGAACGGCGACCGCAAGACCATCAAGCAGAACAAGCTCCCGGGCTACGTCCTGGTCCGCATGGACCTGACGAACGAGTCCTGGGGCGTCGTCCGCAACACCCCCGGTGTCACCGGCTTCGTGGGCAACGCCTACGACCCCTACCCGCTGACCCTGGACGAGATCGTCAAGATGCTCGCCCCGGAGGCGGAGGAGAAGGCCGCCCGCGAGGCCGCCGAGGCCGAGGGCAGGCCGGCGCCGCAGCGCAAGGTCGAGGTCCAGGTGCTGGACTTCGAGGTGGGCGACTCGGTCACCGTCACCGACGGTCCGTTCGCCACGCTGCAGGCGACGATCAACGAGATCAACCCCGACTCCAAGAAGGTCAAGGGCCTGGTGGAGATCTTCGGCCGGGAGACGCCGGTCGAGCTCTCGTTCGACCAGATCCAGAAGAACTGACCCTCTGCACATATCGCTTCCGCGCAGGTCAGATGGGCTCTCGCAGCCTGTCTGACCTGCACGGTTTTTAGCCGCGCATCTATACCCGTTATCGTTGTGCGGTATGCCTTCCGCCGAGACGCGACTCGGCGGGGGGTAGACCCGAATCGAAAGGACCCGGAGAGCTATGCCTCCCAAGAAGAAGAAGGTCACGGGGCTCATCAAGCTCCAGATCCAGGCCGGTGCCGCCAACCCGGCTCCGCCGGTCGGCCCCGCGCTGGGTCAGCACGGCGTCAACATCATGGAGTTCTGCAAGGCCTACAACGCCGCGACCGAGTCGCAGCGTGGCTGGGTCATCCCGGTGGAGATCACGGTCTACGAGGACCGCTCCTTCACCTTCGTGACCAAGACCCCGCCGGCCGCCAAGATGATCCTCAAGGCCGCGGGTATCGAGAAGGGCTCCGGCGAGCCGCACAAGACCAAGGTCGCCAAGATCACCGAGGCGCAGGTCCGCGAGATCGCCACCACCAAGATGCCCGACCTCAACGCCAACGACCTGGACGCCGCCGCGAAGATCATCGCCGGTACCGCGCGTTCCATGGGCGTCACGGTCGAGGGCTGAGCCCCAACCTCCCAGAGCAGTAGTGGAAGGGCCTGCTCGGCCTGGACCACAACTCCTTAGAAACCCAGGAGCAGTAGTGAGCAAGCGCAGCAAGTCTCTCCGCGCTGCGGACGCCAAGATCGACCGGGACAAGCTCTACGCCCCGCTCGAGGCCGTCCGTCTCGCCAAGGAGACCTCCACGACCAAGTTCGACGGCACCGTCGAGGTCGCCTTCCGTCTGGGTGTCGACCCGCGCAAGGCCGACCAGATGGTCCGTGGCACCGTGAACCTTCCGCACGGCACCGGTAAGACCGCCCGGGTCCTGGTCTTCGCGACCGGCGACCGTGCCGAGGCCGCGCGTGCCGCGGGCGCCGACATCGTCGGCGCCGACGAGCTGATCGACGAGGTGGCGAAGGGCCGTCTGGACTTCGACGCCGTCGTCGCCACCCCGGACCTCATGGGCAAGGTCGGCCGTCTGGGCCGCGTCCTCGGCCCGCGTGGTCTGATGCCGAACCCGAAGACCGGCACCGTGACCCCGGACGTGGCCAAGGCCGTGACCGAGATCAAGGGCGGCAAGATCGAGTTCCGCGTCGACAAGCACTCGAACCTGCACTTCATCATCGGCAAGTCGTCCTTCGACGACACCCAGCTGGTGGAGAACTACGGCGCGGCCCTGGAGGAGATCCTCCGTCTGAAGCCGTCCGCCGCCAAGGGTCGCTACATCAAGAAGGCCGCCATCGCCACCACGATGGGCCCCGGCATTCCTCTCGACCCGAACCGCACCCGCAACCTCCTCGTCGAGGAGGACCCGGCCGCGGTCTGAGCCTGACGGCTCGCTGAAGTCGGACACGGGCCCCGCACCTCTCGCAGGTGCGGGGCCCGTTCGCGTACCCGGACCCGGCGAACGGGACTGTCGTCGCGCCGTCGGGGCACCGGCAAATCCCCGGGGCCCTGTCGGACCCCTGGGATAGGCTCGCGGCTCACACAGGTGATCCACAGGTCGCACATGTGACCCAGAGGGTGCTCACAGACTTTCCGTGGGGGAATCGATGAAGCTTTCCGCGCGTACGCGCACCGGAACCGGACTCGCCGCGCTCGCGGCCTTGACGCTGGCCGGCGGTGCCGTCGGCTGCGGCGCCGGCACGGGGGACGGCGCGTCCGGCTCACGGAGCGTCCAGCAGGTCCTGACGGTGGCCTACGAGAAGACCGCCGAGGCCAAGTCCGCCAAGGTCGAGATGACCATGTCCATGCCGGCCGGGATGGATGCCGGCGAGATGACCATGTCCGGTGTGATGGGCTGGGACCCGACCGTCATGGACGTGACGATGAAGGGCCCCATGCTCGCCGCCGAGTCGGACGCGCCCGAAGAGGTGCGCATGCTCTGGCGTGACGACGCAATGTACATGCACATGGCGGGCTCGGGCGTCAAGAACATGGACGGCAAGAGCTGGATGAAGCTCGACCTCAAGGCCGCCGCGGAGGCCGCCGGGGACCCCGCCCTCACCCGCCAGATGACCTCCGGCCTGGACAACATGAACCAGAACCCGGCCGAGCAGTTGGCCATGCTCCTGGAGTCGCCCCACGTCAAGCACGTCGGCAGCGAGAAGGTCGACGGCGTCGAGACCGAGCACTACAAGGGCACGCTCACCGTCAAGGAGATGATGGAGAGCAACAAGAGCCTGGACGTCCTGGAGCCGGGGGACCGCAAGAAGCTTCTGGAGAACGTCGAGAAGTCCGGCATCAAGGGCTATGACACCGAGGTCTGGGTCAACAAGGACGACCTGCCGGTGCGGATGGACGTCACGATGGAGTCCCCCGCCGGTGACGTCGAGATCAGCATGAAGCTCTCCGACTACGGCGCCGAGGCCGAGGTGGAGGTGCCGCCGGCCTCCGAGACCTTCGACCTGTTCGAGATGTTCAAGGGGCTGGGCGAGGCCGGGAGCGGCGAGGGTGCCTTCGACGAGGACGCGTTCGGTGAGGGCGCCTTCGGTGAGGACCCGTTCGGCGAGGATTTCCCGGAGCTGGATCTGAGCGGGCTGGAGGCCCCGGAGTCCGGATCCGACGTTTAGCTCCTGCGGGACCGGATTTGCTCCATGGCGATCCGGTCCCGTACTCTTCCATCGAAGCCAAAGACCGCTGGTCGTTGCCGTGTGCTCGTTCGAGGACACGGTGGCCGAAGGATCCGCTGAACAGCGGACGACCCGCGCAGGTGACTGTGGAAGTGCTCCCGGAGTACGTACGCCAACGTATGTACAGCCGGTCGAGTCCGCCCCGTGCGCCTGCGCCGGGGCGTTTCGTTTTTCCCAGTCCTCCTTCGGGTCCGCGCGGTCGAATCACCCGGAAGGAGGCCGAGGCTCTATGGCGAGGCCCGACAAGGCTGCCGCGGTTGCCGAGCTGACGGACAAGTTCCGCAGCTCCAACGCCGCCGTGCTGACCGAGTACCGCGGTCTCACCGTGGCGCAGCTCAAGACGCTGCGTCGTTCGCTCGGTGAGAACGCCCAGTACGCCGTGGTGAAGAACACGCTGACCAAGATTGCGGCCAACGAGGCCGGGATCACGCTCGACGACCAGCTCTTCGCTGGTCCGACGGCCGTCGCCTTCGTCACCGGTGACCCGGTGGTGTCGGCGAAGGGTCTTCGTGACTTCGCCAAGGACAACCCGAACCTCATCATCAAGGGCGGTGTCCTTGACGGTAAGGCGCTGTCCGCCGATGAGATCAAGAAGCTTGCGGACCTCGAGTCCCGCGAGGTTCTGCTCAGCAAGCTGGCCGGTGCCTTCAAGGGGAAGCAGTCCCAGGCTGCCTCCGTCTTCCAGGCGCTGCCGTCGAAGCTCGTCCGCACCGTGGACGCGCTGCGCGCCAAGCAGGCCGAGCAGGGCGGTGCCGAGTAACTCGGCTCGCACACTGACCGCCGCGGTCTGAACGCGACGGTCACAGCGGGCCAGACGTACGCCCGCCAGACATGTACATCCGGCACCAGCCGAATTAGTGGAAGGACCGCCATCATGGCGAAGCTGTCTCAGGAAGACCTGCTCGCGCAGTTCGAGGAGATGACCCTCATCGAGCTCTCCGAGTTCGTGAAGGCGTTCGAGGACAAGTTCGACGTCACCGCCGCCGCGGCCGCCCCGGTCGTCGTCGCCGGCCAGGGTGGCGGCGCTGCCGCCGAGGCCGTCGAGGAGCAGGACGAGTTCGACGTCGTCCTCACCGGCGCCGGCGAGAAGAAGATCCAGGTCATCAAGGTCGTGCGTGAGCTGACCTCCCTCGGCCTGAAGGAGGCCAAGGACCTGGTGGACGGCGCCCCGAAGCCCGTCCTCGAGAAGGTCGCCAAGGACGCCGCGGAGAAGGCCGCCGAGGCCCTCAAGGGCGCCGGCGCCTCCGTCGAGGTCAAGTAAGACCTTCACGGGTCCCGCACGGACTCTCGCGCGCGGACCGCGGCCCCGTAGGGTCGTGAACAGTCCCCTGGGGCTGTAACGCGAACGCACCGAAGAGCGATCATCCATCCGGGTGGTCGCTCTTCGGCGTTCCGAGGGCCCGGCGGCGGCTGCCTTGCACCCGTGGTCCCGAGGGGTAAGGTGATCTTCGTCGTGCCTCTCGGCGCCCCCGGTGGCAGGCTGCACGTGACGAGCGCAGCACCCCGGCTCGGGCAAGGGGGCCTTGACGAACCGCACGCAGCGCGCAATTCTCAGGACGCGTCGTCACAAGGATCCGAATCCGAGGCATGGATCGACGACGAAGAGGGCAGTATCACCGTGGCGTTGAGGGCGTGGCCTTGTCGCAGGGGTTGAGAACAACGAGGGCATCGAGGGTCTTCGAAACCCGCACTGGACATCAGTGTGCCAAGTGGCTACACTGACCCTTTGCGCTGCCTGTTAGCTGTCCCCTGCCCGTCACCAGGGGCATGCCCTCGCTTGAGCACCGACGACCGGACCGTCCCTGACCTGGGATTGTCTGTCTCTGTGCATCGGTGAGGGGCCGGTACGCGCGTAGTGAGTCCGAGCCCTCGGAAGGACCCCCTCTTGGCCGCCTCGCGCAACGCCTCGACCGCGAATACGAACAACGGCGCCAGCACTGCCCCGCTGCGCATCTCTTTTGCAAAGATCAAGGAGCCTCTCGAGGTTCCGAACCTGCTCGCGCTGCAGACCGAGAGCTTCGACTGGCTGCTCGGCAACACGGCCTGGCAGAGTCGGGTCGAGGAGGCACTGGAGAACGGTCAGGACGTCCCCACCAAGTCCGGGCTCGAGGAGATCTTCGAGGAGATCTCCCCGATCGAGGACTTCAGCGGGTCGATGTCGCTGACGTTCCGTGACCACCGCTTCGAGCCGCCGAAGAACTCGATCGACGAGTGCAAGGAGCGTGACTTCACCTACGCGGCTCCGCTCTTCGTCACCGCCGAGTTCACCAACAACGAGACCGGCGAGATCAAGTCCCAGACGGTCTTCATGGGCGACTTCCCGCTCATGACCAACAAGGGCACCTTCGTCATCAACGGCACCGAGCGTGTCGTGGTGTCCCAGCTGGTCCGTTCGCCGGGTGTCTACTTCGACTCCTCCATCGACAAGACGTCCGACAAGGACATCTTCTCCTCCAAGATCATCCCGTCCCGGGGTGCCTGGCTGGAGATGGAGATCGACAAGCGCGACATGGTCGGCGTCCGCATCGACCGCAAGCGCAAGCAGTCCGTCACCGTCCTCCTGAAGGCGCTCGGCTGGACCACCGAGCGGATCCTCGAGGAGTTCGGCGAGTACGAGTCCATGCGCGCCACCCTGGAGAAGGACCACACCCAGGGCCAGGACGACGCGCTGCTCGACATCTACCGCAAGCTGCGTCCGGGCGAGCCCCCCACCCGTGAGGCCGCGCAGACGCTGCTGGAGAACCTGTACTTCAACCCCAAGCGCTACGACCTCGCCAAGGTCGGCCGCTACAAGGTCAACAAGAAGCTGGGTACGGACACCGGGCTGGAAGCGGGTGTCCTGACCGTCGAGGACATCATCGCGACGATCAAGTACCTGGTGAAGCTGCACGCCGGTGAGACCGAGACGGTCGGTGAGTCCGGTCGTTCGATCATCGTCGAGACCGACGACATCGACCACTTCGGCAACCGCCGCATCCGCAGCGTCGGCGAGCTGATCCAGAACCAGGTCCGTACGGGTCTCGCCCGTATGGAGCGCGTCGTGCGCGAGCGCATGACCACCCAGGACGTCGAGGCGATCACGCCGCAGACCCTGATCAACATCCGGCCGGTCGTCGCCTCCATCAAGGAGTTCTTCGGCACCAGCCAGCTGTCCCAGTTCATGGACCAGAACAACCCGCTGTCGGGCCTGACGCACAAGCGTCGTCTCAACGCCCTCGGCCCGGGTGGTCTGTCCCGTGAGCGGGCCGGCTTCGAGGTCCGTGACGTCCACCCGTCGCACTACGGCCGCATGTGCCCGATCGAGACGCCCGAAGGCCCGAACATCGGTCTGATCGGCTCGCTCGCCTCCTACGGCCGGGTCAACGCGTTCGGTTTCGTCGAGACGCCGTACCGCAAGGTCGTCGAGGGCCGGGTCTCCGACGACGTCGACTACCTGACGGCCGACGAGGAGGACCGCTTCGTCATCGCGCAGGCCAACGCCACGCTCAACGACGACATGCGGTTCGTCGAGAACCGCGTGCTGGTCCGTCGTCGTGGCGGCGAGGTCGACTACGTCGCCGGTGACGACGTGGACTACATGGACGTCTCGCCGCGCCAGATGGTGTCGGTCGCGACCGCCATGATCCCCTTCCTGGAGCACGACGACGCCAACCGTGCCCTCATGGGCGCGAACATGATGCGCCAGGCCGTGCCGCTGATCCAGTCGGAGTCCCCGCTCGTCGGCACCGGCATGGAGTACCGCTCCGCCGTCGACGCCGGCGACGTGGTCAAGGCCGAGAAGGACGGTGTGGTCCAGGAGGTCTCCGCGGACTACATCACCACGGCCAACGACGACGGCACGTACATCACGTACCGCCTGGCCAAGTTCTCCCGGTCCAACCAGGGCACCTCGGTCAACCAGAAGGTCATCGTCAACGAGGGCGACCGCGTCGTCACGGGCCAGGTGCTCGCCGACGGTCCGGCCACCCAGAACGGCGAGATGGCGCTGGGCAAGAACCTGCTCGTGGCGTTCATGCCGTGGGAGGGTCACAACTACGAGGACGCGATCATCCTGTCGCAGCGCCTCGTGCAGGACGACGTCCTCTCCTCGATCCACATCGAGGAGCACGAGGTCGACGCCCGTGACACCAAGCTCGGCCCCGAGGAGATCACCCGGGACATCCCGAACGTCTCCGAGGAGGTCCTCGCCGACCTCGACGAGCGCGGCATCATCCGTATCGGTGCCGAGGTCGTCGCCGGCGACATCCTCGTCGGCAAGGTCACGCCCAAGGGTGAGACCGAGCTGACGCCGGAGGAGCGCCTGCTGCGCGCGATCTTCGGTGAGAAGGCCCGTGAGGTCCGTGACACCTCGCTGAAGGTCCCGCACGGCGAGATCGGCAAGGTCATCGGCGTCCGCGTCTTCGACCGCGAGGAGGGCGACGAGCTTCCCCCCGGTGTGAACCAGCTGGTGCGCGTGTACGTGGCGCAGAAGCGCAAGATCACCGACGGTGACAAGCTCGCCGGCCGGCACGGCAACAAGGGTGTCATCTCGAAGATCCTGCCGATCGAGGACATGCCGTTCCTGGAGGACGGCACCCCGGTCGACATCATCCTCAACCCGCTCGGTGTGCCGTCCCGAATGAACCCGGGACAGGTTCTGGAGATCCACCTGGGCTGGCTCGCCAGCCGCGGCTGGGACGTCTCCGGTCTCGCCGACGAGTGGGCCGAGCGTCTGCAGGCCATCGGCGCCGACAGTGTCGAGCCCGGCACCAACGTCGCCACCCCGGTCTTCGACGGTGCGCGTGAGGACGAGCTCGCGGGTCTGCTCGAGCACACGATCCCGAACCGCGACGGCGAGCGCATGGTGCTCCCCAGCGGCAAGGCACCGCTGTTCGACGGCCGCTCGGGCGAGCCGTTCCCGGAGCCGATCTCGGTCGGCTACATGTACATCCTGAAGCTCCACCACCTGGTCGACGACAAGCTGCACGCCCGTTCGACCGGTCCGTACTCGATGATCACCCAGCAGCCGCTGGGTGGTAAGGCCCAGTTCGGTGGCCAGCGGTTCGGCGAGATGGAGGTGTGGGCGCTGGAGGCTTACGGCGCCGCGTACGCCCTCCAGGAGCTGCTGACCATCAAGTCCGACGACGTCACCGGCCGCGTGAAGGTCTACGAGGCCATCGTCAAGGGCGAGAACATCCCTGAGCCCGGCATCCCCGAGTCCTTCAAGGTGCTCATCAAGGAGATGCAGTCCCTGTGCCTCAACGTGGAGGTGCTGTCCAGCGACGGCATGTCCATCGAGATGCGTGACACCGACGAGGACGTCTTCCGCGCAGCGGAGGAGCTCGGCATCGACCTGTCCCGGCGCGAGCCGAGCAGCGTCGAAGAGGTCTGACGGAGTCCGGCGGGCCTTCTGAACACCCATAGAAGGCCCGCCGACCCCGGGACCCCGTTTCAGACCCCAAGACTTACAACCCTGAGAGGGATTGACGCATAGTGCTCGACGTCAACTTCTTCGATGAGCTCCGGATCGGTCTGGCCACCGCTGACGACATCCGTCAGTGGAGCCACGGCGAGGTCAAGAAGCCCGAGACCATCAACTACCGCACCCTCAAGCCCGAAAAGGACGGACTCTTCTGCGAGAAGATCTTCGGTCCGACCCGGGACTGGGAGTGCTACTGCGGCAAGTACAAGCGCGTCCGCTTCAAGGGCATCATCTGCGAGCGCTGTGGCGTCGAGGTCACGCGCGCCAAGGTGCGCCGTGAGCGGATGGGCCACATCGAACTGGCCGCTCCCGTCACCCACATCTGGTACTTCAAGGGCGTTCCGTCGCGGCTGGGCTACCTGCTCGACCTCGCCCCGAAGGACCTGGAGAAGGTCATCTACTTCGCCGCGTACATGATCACGTACGTGGACGAGGAGCGCCGTACGCGCGACCTGCCCTCGCTGGAGGCGCACGTCTCCGTCGAGCGTCAGCAGATCGAGCAGCGCCGCGACGCCGATCTGGAAGGCCGCGCCAAGAAGCTCGAGACCGACCTGGCCGAGCTGGAGGCCGAGGGCGCCAAGTCCGACGTGCGCCGCAAGGTGCGCGAGGGCGCCGAGCGTGAGATGAAGCAGCTGCGCGACCGTGCGCAGCGCGAGATCGACCGCCTCGACGAGGTGTGGAACCGGTTCAAGAACCTCAAGGTCCAGGACCTGGAGGGCGACGAGCTGCTCTACCGCGAGCTGCGTGACCGCTTCGGCACGTACTTCGACGGTTCGATGGGTGCCGCGGCGCTGCAGAAGCGCCTGGAGTCCTTCGACCTCGACGAGGAGGCCGAGCGCCTCCGCGAGATCATCCGCACCGGCAAGGGCCAGAAGAAGACCCGTGCGCTCAAGCGCCTGAAGGTCGTCTCCGCGTTCCTGCAGACCAGCAACAGCCCCAAGGGCATGGTGCTCGACTGCGTGCCGGTCATCCCGCCGGACCTCCGCCCGATGGTGCAGCTGGACGGTGGCCGCTTCGCGACCTCCGACCTGAACGACCTGTACCGCCGTGTGATCAACCGGAACAACCGTCTGAAGCGGCTTCTCGACCTCGGCGCGCCCGAGATCATCGTGAACAACGAGAAGCGCATGCTCCAGGAGGCCGTGGACGCCCTCTTCGACAACGGTCGTCGTGGTCGCCCGGTGACCGGTCCCGGCAACCGCCCGCTCAAGTCCCTCAGCGACATGCTGAAGGGCAAGCAGGGTCGTTTCCGTCAGAACCTCCTCGGCAAGCGTGTGGACTACTCCGCGCGTTCCGTGATCGTCGTCGGTCCGCAGCTGAAGCTGCACCAGTGCGGTCTGCCGAAGGCGATGGCGCTGGAGCTGTTCAAGCCGTTCGTGATGAAGCGTCTGGTCGACCTGAACCACGCGCAGAACATCAAGAGCGCCAAGCGCATGGTCGAGCGCGGCCGCACCGTGGTGTACGACGTCCTCGAAGAGGTCATCGCCGAGCACCCGGTGCTGCTGAACCGTGCGCCCACCCTGCACCGCCTCGGCATCCAGGCCTTCGAGCCGCAGCTGGTCGAGGGCAAGGCCATCCAGATCCACCCGCTCGTCTGCACCGCGTTCAACGCGGACTTCGACGGTGACCAGATGGCCGTGCACCTGCCGCTGTCCGCGGAGGCGCAGGCCGAGGCCCGCATCCTGATGCTGTCCTCGAACAACATCCTCAAGCCCGCCGACGGCCGTCCGGTGACGATGCCGACCCAGGACATGGTGCTGGGTCTGTACTTCCTCACCACGGACGCCGAGGGCCGTGAGATCAAGGGCACCGACCGCCTGTTCTCCTCGGTCGCCGAGGCGATCATGGCGTTCGACGCCGGCGAGCTCTCGCTGCAGGCGCCGGTCGACATCCGCTTCCCGGTGGGCACCATCCCGCCGCGTGGCTGGGAGCCGCCGGTCCGTGAGGAGGGCGAGCCGGAGTGGCAGCAGGGTGACAGCTTCACCCTGAAGACCACGCTGGGCCGCGCGCTCTTCAACGAGCTGCTGCCCGAGGACTACCCGTTCGTCGACTACGAGGTCGGCAAGAAGCAGCTCTCCCAGATCGTCAACGACCTGGCCGAGCGCTACCCGAAGGTCATCGTGGCGGCGACGCTCGACAACCTGAAGGCGTCCGGCTTCTTCTGGGCCACCCGCTCCGGCGTCACCGTGGCCATCTCCGACGTCGTCGTTCCCGAGGCGAAGAAGGAGATCGTCAAGGGCTACGAGGCGCAGGACGAGAAGGTCCAGAAGCAGTACGAGCGCGGTCTGATCACCAAGGACGAGCGCACGCAGGAGCTCATCGCGATCTGGACCAAGGCGACCAACGAGGTCGCCGAGGCGATGAACGAGAACTTCCCGAAGACCAACCCGATCTTCATGATGGTGAACTCGGGTGCACGAGGCAACATGATGCAGATGCGTCAGATCGCCGGTATGCGTGGTCTCGTGTCGAACGCCAAGAACGAGACGATCCCGCGTCCGATCAAGGCCTCGTTCCGTGAGGGTCTGTCCGTGCTGGAGTACTTCATCTCCACGCACGGTGCCCGTAAGGGTCTGGCGGACACCGCTCTGCGTACCGCCGACTCGGGTTACCTGACCCGTCGTCTGGTCGACGTCTCGCAGGACGTCATCATCCGCGAGGAGGACTGCGGCACCGACCGCGGTCTGCGGCTGTCGATCGCCGAGCGTGGCGCCGACGGCGCGCTGCTCAAGGCGGAGGACGTCGAGACGTCCGTGTACGCGCGCTGCCTCGCCGAGGACATCGTCGTGGACGGCAAGGTGCTGGCCCCGGCCGGCACCGACCTGGGCGACGTGCTCATCGACGAGCTGATCCGCCACGGTGTCTCCGAGGTCAAGACCCGCTCGGTCCTGACCTGTGAGTCCGCCGTCGGCACCTGCGCCATGTGCTACGGCCGCTCGCTGGCCACCGGCAAGCTGGTCGACATCGGTGAGGCGGTCGGCATCATCGCCGCCCAGTCCATCGGTGAGCCCGGTACCCAGCTGACGATGCGTACCTTCCACACCGGTGGTGTGGCCGGTGACGACATCACCCAGGGTCTGCCGCGTGTCGTCGAGCTCTTCGAGGCCCGTACCCCGAAGGGTGTCGCCCCGATCTCCGAGGCCTCCGGCCGCGTGCGGATCGAGGAGACCGAGAAGACCAAGAAGCTGGTCATCACCCCGGACGACGGCAGCGACGAGACGGCGTTCCCGATCTCGAAGCGCGCCCGGCTCCTGGTCAGCGAGGGCGAGCACGTCGAGGTGGGCCAGAAGCTCACCGTGGGTGCCACCAACCCGCACGACGTGCTGCGCATCCTGGGTCAGCGTGCCGTCCAGGTCCACCTGGTCGGCGAGGTCCAGAAGGTCTACAACTCGCAGGGTGTGTCGATCCACGACAAGCACATCGAGATCATCATCCGGCAGATGCTGCGCCGTGTGACGATCATCGAGTCCGGCGACGCCGAGCTGCTGCCCGGCGAGCTGGTCGAGCGCTCGAAGTTCGAGACCGAGAACCGTCGTGTGGTCCAGGAGGGCGGTCACCCGGCCTCCGGTCGTCCGCAGCTGATGGGTATCACCAAGGCCTCGCTGGCGACCGAGTCGTGGCTGTCGGCGGCGTCCTTCCAGGAGACGACCAGGGTCCTGACGGACGCGGCGATCAACGCCAAGTCCGACTCCCTGATCGGCCTCAAGGAGAACGTCATCATCGGTAAGCTCATCCCGGCCGGTACGGGTCTGGCCCGCTACCGCAACATCCGGGTCGAGCCGACCGAGGAGGCCAAGGCCGCGATGTACTCGGCCGTGGGCTACGACGACATCGACTACTCGCCGTTCGGCACGGGCTCCGGCCAGGCCGTCCCGCTGGAGGACTACGACTACGGTCCGTACAACCAGTAAGCGAGTCGCATGAGTCGAGGGGCGGTCCCGTTCGCGGGGCCGCCCCTCGGCGTTTGCTCAGTGGTCGGTCAGTCGGTCAGCCGTGCGTCGCGCCGGACGGCCGGACGGTCGGCCCGACCCCGGGCCGGACGCTAGTTCTTGGTGCCGTCCACGATGACCGGGGTGCCGTCGGCGCCCGTGCCGCAGGGCACCGCGTAGACCGGGTTGGCCTTGGAGGCTTCCTTGAACGCCTCCAGGCACTGGTTGTAGAGCACCTTGTCGCTCAGCGACCGGTCGATGATCTTGTTGGCGCGGGCGATGCCCTCCGCCTCGATCCTCTTGCGCTCCGCCTCGGCCTCGGCCGTACGTGCCGCCTCGGTGGCCCGCTGCGTGGCCTGCTCCTGCTGGATCTTCTTGTCGATCTGCTCCTGCAGCTTCTCCGAGGGCTTCACATTGCGCAGGTTGACGGCGGTGACGTCGATCCCGCGCGGCGCCAGGCGCTCCTTGATCAGAACGGCGATCTCCGAGCTGATCTGCTCGCGGGCGGAGACGTAGCCCTCCTCGCTGGTGTGCTGCGCGAAGACATTGCGGATGATCTCGCGGCTGTCCGGCATCACCAGCCGCTCCTGGACCGCCTCCTCGCTGCCCGCCAGCCGGTACAGCTCGACCGACTTCGACGGCACGACGGCCCACTTGATGGTGACGTCCGCGTACAGGACACCGCCCTGGGAGGAACGGACCTCGACGACGTCGTCGTCGTGGAGGTTGAGGTCCACCGGGCGCGTGGCGAAGGACGTCACGTCGGTGAACGGCGACTTGACGTGGATGCCCGAGGTCATCGGCTCACCGATCTTGCCGAAGGTGACCGGCACGCCGACCTCGTAGGCGGTCACGACATGGACGCAGGCGAAGACGCCGGCCAGCAGGCCCGCCACGGCGCTCAGCGCGGCGCCCAGCTTCCAGCCTCCCCCGGCACGGGCACGTCCGATGAAGAAGACGACGACCGCCGCGATGAGCAGCAGGATGGACAGCACGAACACGGGTTTCCCCCTCCGGGACAGGGTGTCGCGCCCCTCCCCGGGCGCGACAGGCAGCGCAGCCTAGCCTCCGGGTGATCGCGGCGAGGGGGATACCAGATGAACAGCCGCCCGGACCTGTGTCGTGAACGTGCGACGGCTAGGGGATGCCCAGTTCGAACAGCGCATAGTGGGCGTACCAGCCCGACGCCGGGGCCGCGGTCGCGAAGAACACGGTGAGCATCGGCCCGGACAGCCGGCTCATCGCGGCGGCCGGGGCGAGCAGGAGGGGGAAGCAGGGGAGCAGATAGCGCGAGGTGTTGCCGAAGATCTGCTGGGTGCCCAGCACGCTGACGACACTGGCGAGCGTGTACGCCACCAGCACCAGCGGCGGGCGCTTGCGCAGCATCAGCGCGATCAGGAACGGCAGTGCCAGGACCAGTTGGAAGGCGAGGAGGTCGGGCACGGAGAACGCGAAGATGTAGTCGTGCTTCCCGATCGCCGTGTTGCCCAGCACGTCGAGGGTGTACGCGCCGAAGTCGAAGAAGTGCAGCCATCCGTCGCGCTGGAGCGTGAAGTACGCCGTCAGTTCGCCCATGCTGAGCCCGACCCAGGCGACGTAGGTGAGCAGACCCAGCGGTGCGGCGCACATGGCGTACACCGGGCCCGCCACGCCGTGCTTGCGCCGGCTCTCCCGCCGGGCGAGCGTCACCAGCGCGGCGAGCCCCACGGCACCGATGAGCGCGGCGGAAGTGGGCCTGTTCAGGCCGGCCACGAAGGCGAGCATCCCGGCGGCGACCCAGCGCCCCTTCATCACGCTGTAGCAGCACCAGGCGGCGATCGCCACGAACACGGACTCGGAGTACACCGCCCACTCGACGCCGGAGCCGGGCGCCACCGCCCACAGACCCGCGGCGATGGTGCCGGCGCGGGCGCCCGCGAGCAGCGAGATCACGGCGTAGATGCCGGCCGCCGCGACGAAGGAGGCGATCACCGAGACCAGGATCCCGGAGCCGTACAGTCCGAGCCCGGTCACCTCGGAGGTGCCGCGGATCAGGCCGGGGTAGAGGGGGAAGAACGCGACGGAGTTCTGCTCCACCGTGAACATCCCGCCGGGATCGAGTCGCCGCAGGGGCCCGGGGTCGTAGCCCTTCTCGGCGACCTGGAGGTACCACCAGCCGTCCCAGGTGGCGAGGACGTCCCACCAGTGGGCGCCGCCGCCGAAGCGGGGGTTCTTCTCCCGGTACTCGCCGGACGCCATCAGCAGGACGGCGAAGACGAAGGTCCCGACGAGCTTGGCGGTGCCGTAGAGGAGCAGGGGAGCGCCGTACGGTCGCAGTCCGTCCGGGACCCTGAGGGGACGGGAGATCCGCGGAATGCGCGAGAGGTACGTACGTGGCGTACGCGGCCGATCCGCGCCGGCACCGGCCCGCGCGGCGGAATCCGTCGTCTCGGAACTGGCGGCCGTGCTCATGCCTGTGGTCCCCCTCCGGCCCGATCCCCGTGCCCCGGGCGGGGCGTCACATCCCGGATGATCGCGAAACATGTGCCTTAAGATCCCGACAGCGTCGCACATGCGTGCAGGGCCGTGGGGGCTGGGTGGGAACGGGGGGCCGGGCCGAAGAGGATGTTTGGCATGGTCAGTGCCACTCTGTGGGCGCCGGGCATTTGTTTTGACCGCAGCGTATGCGGTAGGTACGCTCAGACCTTGTGCCTGGGGTGTGCCCTGGCTTCCGTGCGTGTCTTCCGCCGCACGGGGAGTCCGAGAGCGGCCACCGTGATCTGCGCTTCCTCCCGCCTCGCGGCGGGGGTCCGCTGGATTCGACACACCCGACCGCGTGGGTCGGCGATGTTCCAGGTTAGCTTCACCATTCGGCACACAGAAACCGGAGAAGTAGTGCCTACGATCCAGCAGCTGGTCCGGAAGGGCCGGCAGGACAAGGTCGAGAAGAACAAGACGCCCGCACTCGAGGGTTCCCCTCAGCGCCGGGGCGTCTGCACGCGTGTGTTCACGACTACCCCGAAGAAGCCGAACTCGGCCCTGCGTAAGGTCGCGCGTGTGCGTCTGACCAGCGGGATCGAAGTCACCGCTTACATTCCGGGTGAGGGACACAACCTGCAGGAGCACTCCATCGTGCTCGTGCGCGGCGGCCGTGTGAAGGACCTGCCGGGTGTTCGCTACAAGATCATCCGCGGATCGCTCGACACCCAGGGTGTCAAGAACCGCAAGCAGGCCCGCAGCCGCTACGGCGCCAAGAAGGAGAAGTAAGAATGCCTCGTAAGGGCCCCGCCCCGAAGCGCCCGGTCATCATCGACCCGGTCTACGGTTCTCCTCTGGTGACCTCCCTCATCAACAAGGTGCTGCTGAACGGCAAGCGCTCCACCGCCGAGCGCATCGTCTACGGCGCCATGGAGGGCCTGCGTGAGAAGTCGGGCAACGACCCGGTCATCACGCTGAAGCGCGCGCTGGAGAACATCAAGCCGACCCTTGAGGTCAAGTCCCGCCGTGTCGGTGGCGCGACCTACCAGGTTCCGATCGAGGTCAAGCCCGGTCGCGCCAACACCCTCGCGCTGCGCTGGCTCGTCGGTTACTCGCGCGCCCGTCGCGAGAAGACCATGACCGAGCGCCTCCTCAACGAACTTCTCGACGCGTCCAACGGCCTCGGCGCCGCTGTGAAGAAGCGCGAGGACACCCACAAGATGGCCGAGTCCAACAAGGCCTTCGCGCACTACCGCTGGTAGTCGCAGACCCCATCGAGACCGAGAGAAGACTGAAGCCTTATGGCTACCACTTCACTTGACCTGGCCAAGGTCCGCAACATCGGGATCATGGCCCACATCGACGCGGGCAAGACGACCACCACCGAGCGGATCCTCTTCTACACCGGCGTCAGCTACAAGATCGGTGAGGTCCACGACGGCGCTGCCACCATGGACTGGATGGAGCAGGAGCAGGAGCGTGGCATCACGATCACCTCTGCTGCCACCACCTGTCACTGGCCGCTCGAGGACAACGACTACACGATCAACATCATCGACACCCCGGGGCACGTCGACTTCACCGTCGAGGTGGAGCGTTCGCTGCGCGTCCTCGACGGTGCCGTGACCGTGTTCGACGGTGTCGCCGGTGTCGAGCCGCAGTCCGAGACGGTGTGGCGTCAGGCCGACCGCTACGGCGTGCCGCGGATCTGCTTCGTGAACAAGCTGGACCGTACCGGCGCCGAGTTCCACCGCTGCGTGGACATGATCTCGGACCGCCTGGGTGCCGTGCCGCTCGTCATGCAGCTGCCGATCGGCGCCGAGATGGACTTCAAGGGCGTTGTGGACCTGGTCCGCATGAAGGCGCTCGTGTGGTCCGCCGAGGCGGCGAAGGGCGAGATGTACGACGTCGTCGACATCCCGGCCACGCACACCGAGGCCGCCGAGGAGTGGCGCGGCAAGCTGGTCGAGGCTGTCGCGGAGAACGACGAAGAGATCATGGAGCTGTACCTGGAGGGCGAAGAGCCCACCGAGGAGCAGCTGTACGCCGCGATCCGTCGTATCACCATCGCGTCCGGCAAGTCCGACGGCGTCACGGTCACCCCCGTGTTCTGTGGCACCGCGTTCAAGAACAAGGGCGTCCAGCCCCTGCTCGACGCGGTCGTCCGCTACCTGCCGACGCCGCTCGACGTCGAGGCCATCGAGGGCCACGACGTCAAGGACGCCGAGGTCGTCGTCAAGCGCAAGCCGTCGGACGACGAGCCGCTGTCCGCGCTCGCCTTCAAGATCATGAGCGACCCGCACCTCGGCAAGCTCACCTTCGTCCGGATCTACTCCGGTCGCCTGGAGTCCGGCACCGCGGTGCTGAACTCGGTCAAGGGCAAGAAGGAGCGCATCGGCAAGATCTACCGCATGCACGCGAACAAGCGTGAGGAGATCGAGTCGGTGGGCGCCGGCGACATCGTCGCCGTGATGGGCCTCAAGCAGACCACCACCGGTGAGACGCTGAGCGACGACAAGAACCCGGTCATCCTGGAGTCCATGGACTTCCCGGCGCCGGTCATCCAGGTCGCCATCGAGCCCAAGTCCAAGGGTGACCAGGAGAAGCTGGGTGTCGCCATCCAGCGTCTCGCGGAGGAGGACCCCTCCTTCCAGGTCCACTCGGACGAGGAGACCGGCCAGACCATCATCGGTGGCATGGGCGAGCTGCACCTCGAGGTGCTGGTCGACCGTATGCGCCGTGAGTTCAAGGTCGAGGCCAACGTCGGCAAGCCGCAGGTCGCGTACCGCGAGACGATCCGCAAGGGCGTCGAGCGTCACGACTACACGCACAAGAAGCAGACCGGTGGTACCGGTCAGTTCGCCAAGGTGCAGATCGCGATCGAGCCGATCGAGGGCGGCGACGCCTCGTACGAGTTCGTGAACAAGGTCACCGGTGGCCGTATCCCGAAGGAGTACATCCCTTCGGTCGACGCGGGTGCGCAGGAGGCCATGCAGTTCGGCATCCTGGCGGGCTACGAGATGACCGGCGTCCGCGTCATTCTTCTCGACGGTGGCTACCACGAGGTCGACTCCTCCGAGCTCGCGTTCAAGATCGCCGGTTCGCAGGCCTTCAAGGAGGCCGCGCGCAAGGCCAGCCCCGTGCTGCTCGAGCCGATGATGGCCGTAGAGGTCACCACGCCCGAGGACTACATGGGTGAGGTCATCGGCGACATCAACTCCCGCCGTGGTCAGATCCAGGCCATGGAGGAGCGGGCCGGTGCCCGTGTCGTGAGGGGCCTCGTGCCCCTTTCGGAGATGTTCGGCTACGTCGGGGACCTCCGCAGCAAGACGTCGGGTCGCGCAAGCTACTCGATGCAGTTCGACTCCTACGCCGAGGTTCCGCGGAACGTCGCCGAGGAGATCATCGCGAAGGCCAAGGGCGAGTAACGCACCGCGTTCTCACGCCGTAGGCTTGACTCCGGAGCCTCACGGGGCATTCGCCCGCAATCAGGGTGAATGCCTCGGGGCCCGGGACCCAACAGCAAAGATCACCTGGCGCCGATGAACCAAGGCGTACAGAACCACTCCACAGGAGGACCCCAGTGGCGAAGGCGAAGTTCGAGCGGACTAAGCCGCACGTCAACATCGGCACCATCGGTCACATCGACCACGGTAAGACGACCCTCACGGCCGCCATTACCAAGGTGCTGCACGACGCGTACCCGGACCTGAACGAGGCCACCGCGTTCGACAACATCGACAAGGCGCCCGAGGAGCGTCAGCGCGGTATCACCATCTCCATCGCGCACGTCGAGTACCAGACGGAGACCCGTCACTACGCCCACGTCGACTGCCCCGGTCACGCGGACTACATCAAGAACATGATCACCGGTGCCGCGCAGATGGACGGCGCGATCCTCGTCGTCGCCGCCACCGACGGTCCGATGCCGCAGACCAAGGAGCACGTGCTCCTGGCCCGCCAGGTCGGCGTGCCGTACATCGTCGTCGCCCTGAACAAGGCCGACATGGTGGACGACGAGGAGATCCTGGAGCTCGTCGAGCTCGAGGTCCGTGAGCTCCTCTCCGAGTACGAGTTCCCGGGCGACGACCTGCCGGTCGTCAAGGTCTCCGCGCTCAAGGCCCTCGAGGGCGACGCCGAGTGGACCCAGTCCGTCCTCGACCTGATGAAGGCTGTCGACGAGTCCGTCCCGCAGCCCGAGCGTGACGTCGACAAGCCGTTCCTGATGCCGATCGAGGACGTCTTCACGATCACCGGTCGTGGCACGGTCGTCACCGGTCGTATCGAGCGTGGTGTCCTCAAGGTCAACGAGACCGTCGACATCATCGGCATCAAGACCGAGAAGACCACCACCACGGTCACCGGTATCGAGATGTTCCGCAAGCTGCTCGACGAGGGCCAGGCCGGTGAGAACGTCGGTCTGCTGCTCCGCGGCATCAAGCGCGAGGACGTCGAGCGCGGCCAGTGCATCATCAAGCCGGGCTCTGTCACCCCGCACACCGAGTTCGAGGCTCAGGCCTACATCCTGTCGAAGGACGAGGGTGGCCGTCACACTCCCTTCTTCAACAACTACCGTCCGCAGTTCTACTTCCGTACGACGGACGTGACCGGCGTGGTGACCCTCCCCGAGGGCACCGAGATGGTCATGCCGGGTGACAACACCGAGATGACGGTGTCGCTCATCCAGCCCGTCGCCATGGAAGAGGGCCTGAAGTTCGCCATCCGTGAGGGTGGCCGGACCGTGGGCGCCGGCCAGGTCATCAAGATCACCAAGTAAGTCCGCTTGCTTGAAGGTCGCCTGACCTGAAAAGGCCTGAAGGGGCCCGTACGACTTCGGTCGTGCGGGCCCCTTTGCCATGTCCCGGAGTGCTGGTCGAACACCGTGCGGGGGAATGGCGAGAGTTGCGTCAACTTCCCTGTGGGTGCGGGTGATTTGCCCGCTTCTGTCTTTATGGGCCGGAAAGTGTCGTCGTAGCGTGAAGCGTCGTTCAGTGGCCGTCGGGCCCCGAGTCCCTCCCGAGGATGGCTAGGACTGTTGATGCAGGGTGTGCGCAGCGGATTGTCGATACCCATGCCGGTCGCGGTGGCCGAACGCCCGCCACAGCCGCTCGACGCACCCGGAGCCGGCGACTCGGCCCGTGCCCGCGACCGGCGGCCCCGGCTGTACGTCGTCGACGGCATCCGTCTCGTCGCCGCCCTGATGGTGGTCCTGCACCACTTCGCGGGCACTCGCCGGGCGAACGAGGCCGGGAACATCATCTGGGACCGCCCGGTCTCGGAACTCATGCCGACCGTGTTCCGCGTCGCCTCCTTCGGCTGGATCGGGGTCGAGATCTTCTTCGTGATCAGCGGCTTCGTGATCTGCATGTCGTGCTGGGGGCGCACGCCGAAGGACTTTTTCGTCTCGCGGGTGATCCGCCTCTACCCGGCGTACTGGTTCGCCGTCCTCTTCACGACGGCCGTGCTGGTGCTGCTGCCGGGGGTGAAGGAGCGGCTGCGGCTGCCGGAGGTCCTGTTCAACCTGACGATGCTGCAGTCGGGCTCCGGGGTGCCGAACGTCGACCCCGTGTACTGGACACTCTGGTCGGAGCTCCGCTTCTATCTGCTGTTCCTCGTCGTCGTCGCCATGGGACTGACCTACCGCCGGGTCGTCGTGTTCTGCTGCGTCTGGGGCGCCGCGGCGATGCTGGCCCCGGTCTCCCGGCTCCCGCTGCTGACGCTGGTCGCCGACCCGGGCGCCGCCTGGTACTTCATCGCCGGTCTCGCCCTCTACCTCATGCACCGCTTCGGCCAGGACCTGCTGCTGTGGGGCATCCTCGCGATGTCCTGGCTGACGGGACAGCTGGAGCTGGGGGAGCGGGTCGAGTACGAGCAGGTCAGCAGCTGGCGGGGCGCGGTCGTCGTCTTCACCCTCTTCATGCTGCTGATGGTGGGCGTCGCCCTCGGCTGGACCGACCGCGTCCGCTGGAGGTGGCTGGTGACGGCGGGCTGCCTGACGTACCCGCTGTACCTCACGCACTACCTGGCGGGCACGGTCCTCATCCACCACCTCCGCGGCACGATGGACCCCCGCCTCCTCGTCGTGACCCTGATCGCCGGGTTCCTGGTGCTGAGCCGGCTGGTGCACGGTCTCGTGGAACGGCCGGTGGCTCGGGTGCTGAAGAGGGGGCTGGAGTCGTCGTTCGTGCGGCTGCGGGCGTTTCAACGGGTGGTGTGAGCGCCCCGGGGCGGGGCGGGGCCAGGCGGGTGCATGCGGGTTCGGGCGGTCTCCCGGTGCGCGGATCGGGTATGTGTGGGCACGCGTCCTGAACGCGTCGGGCGGACAGGCCGTACCAGCGGTCGTGCCGGACGAAAGGGAGCCCGTGACGAAGCGACGCGACGAGACCAGGACGACGGACACGCTGAACCGCCTCCGGGCGGAGATCGAGGACCGCAACCCCGCACAGCCGGAGTTCCTCCAGGCCGTCGCCGAGGTGCTGGACACCCTGGCGCCGGTGCTGGCGGACCGCCCGGAGTACTCGGAGCCGGGGCTGGTGGAGCGGCTGTGCGAGCCGGAGCGGCAGATCGTCTTCCGGGTGCCGTGGCAGGACGACCGGGGGCGGGTGCACGTCGACCGCGGCTATCGCGTGGAGTTCAACAGCGCGCTCGGTCCGTACAAGGGCGGCCTGCGCTTCCACCCCTCGGTGAACCTCGGCATCGTCAAGTTCCTGGGCTTCGAGCAGATCTTCAAGAACGCGCTGACCGGCCTCGGCATCGGCGGCGGCAAGGGCGGCAGCGACTTCGATCCGAGGGGGCGCAGCGACGCGGAGGTCATGCGGTTCTGCCAGTCCTTCATGACGGAGCTGCACCGCCACATCGGCGCCCACACGGACGTGCCGGCGGGTGACATCGGCGTCGGCGGCCGGGAGATCGGCTATCTCTTCGGCCAGTACCGGCGCATCACCAACCGCTGGGAGGCCGGCGTACTGACCGGCAAGGGTCCGGGCTGGGGCGGCTCGCTGATCCGTCCGGAGGCGACGGGGTACGGAAACGTCCTGTTCACGGCCGCGATGCTGCGCGAGCGCGGCGAGGACCTGGAGGGGCAGTCCGTGGTCGTGTCGGGCTCCGGGAACGTCGCGATCCATACCGTCGAGAAGCTGACCGCGCTCGGTGCGAACCCCCTGACCTGCTCGGACTCCTCCGGCTACGTGGTCGACGAGAAGGGTGTCGACCTGGAACTGCTGCGGCAGGTCAAGGAGGTGGAACGGGCCCGGATCGCCACGTACGCGCAGCGCCGGGGCGGCTCGGCGCGGTTCGTGCCGGGCGGCCGGGTCTGGGAGGTCCCGGCCGACGTCGCCCTGCCGTCCGCCACCCAGAACGAACTGGACGAGAAGGACGCCGCGGCCCTGATCCGCAACGGCGTGAAGGCCGTCTCGGAGGGCGCGAACATGCCCACGACCCCGGGCGCCGTCCAGCTGTTCCAGCGGTCCGGGGTCGCCTTCGGGCCCGGCAAGGCGGCGAACGCGGGCGGTGTCGCGGTCAGCGCCCTGGAGATGGCGCAGAACGCCTCCCGGACGGCCTGGCCCGCGGCCCGTGTCGAGGAGGAACTCGCCCGCGTCATGACCGACATCCACACCACCTGCCGAGAGACCGCCGCCCGCTACGGCAGCCCGGGCGACTACGTCACGGGTGCGAACATCGCGGGGTTCGAGCGGGTGGCGGAGGCGATGCTCGCGCAGGGGGTCATCTGAGACACGGGAGGCCGGGGCCGACCCTTCGGGTGAGCGGCTCGACGGGCCGCTCGGGACCGCCGTCCGGCTCGCCGGGCCGAGGCACCGGCGTGCTCCGCGCGGCCGACCTGATCGGCGTAGTGGCCCGCGGCAGCGGAGGCCCGTCGCGGGGTTCGCGGCTTACGGTCCCCGTATGAAGCGGACCCCCCGCTCGGAGCCCGGCACGGGCGTCGGGCTCACCTCCGCCATGATGGTGCTCACGCTGGCGACCGGCATGATCGAGGCGGTCAGCTTCCTCGTGCTGGGCCCGACCTTCACGGCCGTGCAGACCGGCAACCTGCTCTTCCTCGCCTTCGCGCTCATCGGCGCGGCCGAGCTCTCCCCGGCGGCGGCGGGGGTCTCCGTCGCCGGTTTCGCGGTCGGCGCGGTGGCCGCCTCCCTCTACGCGGCACACCTGGACGCCCACGGCCGCCGCTGGCTCGTGCCCGGCCTGATCACCGAGGCGCTGCTCCTGAGCTGGGGCGGTCTGGTCGCGTGGCACCTCGGCGTCGACGACCCGGACGGCGGACGCGGCACCGGCCGTCAGCTAGTCGTGATCGCCCTGGTGGCAGCGGCCATGGGCGTACGCAACGTCACCACCCTGCGGGTACCGGTTCCGGACGTGCCCACCACGGTCTCCACGCGCGCGCTCACCGCGTTCCTCGGCGGCCTGGTGCCGGCCGTCGGCCGGGGCGAAGGCGCCGGCCCGCGTGTCGAGGGCCGTCGCCTCGCCTCGGTCGGTGCCATGTTCGCGGGCGGCCTGGTGGGTGCCTGGCTCCTCCACGAGGCCGTGCGCCCGGCGGTGCTCCTGCTGGCGCCCGCCGCAGCGGCCCTGGTGCTGGGCGTGGCGTTGTGGGCGGTGCGGCGACGGCGGGCGGGGAATCCGGACTGAGCCGGCGCGGGTGCTCCGGACCGGGGTTTGACCTGCGCCACACCCGGGGTATTCTCTCCGGCTCGATTGGCGTCGGCACTGCCCCATATGGCAGACTGTCCGAGTTGCTCGGCCGAGTGTTGATGCTGCGCGCCTCCCGCCGGGAGGACCGGAAGCGAGTCCCACAGTACTCGTCGTCCCCATGTGGGGCGGACGTACGGGAATCTTCCGGGAAGTGTCAGTGCGGCACCGACCAGGCACCCGGTGGGCCTCTCGCCCCCGATTCACGGTTCCGGCAGGGCTGTGTGCGATCCCGCAGGGATGTTCGAACAAGGGACATCTTTGTCAGCGAGACTGCGACACGCCCGACCGCGTGGGTCGGAGAAGAGGACAGGGACACCGGGTTCCAGAGCTGTTAGAGACAGGACTACGAAGTAGCCATGGCGGGACAGAAGATCCGCATCCGGCTCAAGGCCTACGACCACGAGGTCATCGATTCCTCGGCGAAGAAGATCGTCGAGACGGTGACCCGCACTGGTGCGTCGGTCGCGGGCCCGGTGCCGCTGCCCACTGAGAAGAACGTGTACTGCGTCATCAAGTCGCCGCACAAGTACAAGGACTCGCGCGAGCACTTCGAGATGCGCACGCACAAGCGCCTGATCGACATCCTCGACCCGACGCCCAAGACCGTTGACTCCCTGATGCGACTCGACCTCCCGGCCGGTGTCGACATCGAGATCAAGCTCTGAGGCCGGTGATCTGAGAGATGGCTAAGCAGATCAAGGGCATCCTGGGCGAGAAGCTCGGTATGACGCAGGTGTGGGACGAGAACAACCGCGTTGTTCCGGTCACCGTCGTCAAGGCCGGGCCCAATGTCGTCACCCAGGTCCGTACGAACGACGCCGACGGCTACGAGTCCGTCCAGATCGCGTTCGGCGAGATCGACCCGCGCAAGGTGAACAAGCCCCTCAAGGGCCACTTCGCCAAGGCCGACGTCACTCCCCGCCGCCACCTCGTCGAGATCCGTACCGCTGACGCCAGCGAGTACACCCTCGGCCAGGAGATCACCGCTGAGGTGTTCGAGGCCGGCATCAAGGTCGACGTGACCGGCAAGAGCAAGGGCAAGGGCTTCGCCGGTGTCATGAAGCGTCACAACTTCAAGGGCCTCGGCGCCGGACACGGCACCCAGCGCAAGCACCGCTCCCCCGGCTCCATCGGTGGCTGCGCCACCCCGGGCCGCGTGTTCAAGGGCCTGCGCATGGCGGGTCGCATGGGCAACGAGCGGGTCACCACCCAGAACCTGACCGTCCACGCCGTTGACGCGGAGAAGGGTCTGCTGCTCATCAAGGGCGCGGTTCCCGGTCCGAACGGCGGCCTCGTCCTGGTCCGCACCGCGGCCAAGGGGGCCTGAGGTAACCGATGAGCACTGTTGACATCCTTTCGCCGGCGGGCGACAAGGCCGGTTCCGTCGAGCTCCCCGCGGAGATCTTCGGCGTTGAGAAGGTCAGCATCCCGCTGATCCACCAGGTCGTCGTCGCGCAGCTGGCCGCTGCCCGCCAGGGCACGCACAAGACCAAGACCCGCGGTGAAGTCCGTGGTGGCGGCAGGAAGCCGTACCGCCAGAAGGGCACCGGCCGCGCCCGTCAGGGTTCGACCCGCGCCCCGCAGTTCGCCGGCGGTGGCGTCGTCCACGGCCCGCAGCCGCGTGACTACTCGCAGCGGACCCCCAAGAAGATGAAGGCCGCGGCCCTGCGCCACGCCCTCACCGACCGGGCCCGCCACAACCGCATCCACGTCGTCTCCGGCGTCGTCGAGGGTGATAACCCGTCGACGAAGGCCGCCCGGACGCTGTTCGGCAAGATCTCGGAGCGCAAGAACCTGCTCCTGGTCGTCGACCGCGCCGACGAGGCCGCGTGGCTGTCCGCCCGCAACCTGCCCCAGGTCCACATCCTGGAGCCGGGCCAGCTGAACACGTACGACGTTCTCGTCTCGGACGACGTGGTCTTCACCCAGGCCGCCTTCGAGTCCTTCGTGTCCGGCCCGAAGGCCACCGACACCGAAGGGAGCGAGGCCTGATGGCTACGCGTCACCCGAGCATCGCCTCCAAGGCGGCCAAGGCCGCCAAGGCAGCGCGCGTCGCCAAGGCGCGTCGCCACGAGGCCGAGGGCAAGAACACCGTCGTCACCCCGGTGAGCAAGGCCTTCACGGACCCCCGTGACGTCCTGCTGAAGCCGGTCGTGTCCGAGAAGAGCTACGCGCTTCTCGACGAGGGCAAGTACACGTTCATCGTGGCCCCGAACGCCAACAAGACCCAGATCAAGCAGGCCGTCCAGGCGGTCTTCTCGGTCAAGGTCACCGGCGTGAACACGATCAACCGCCAGGGCAAGCGCAAGCGCACCAAGACCGGTTTCGGTCAGCGTGCCGGCACCAAGCGCGCGATCGTGACCCTCGCCGAGGGCGACCGTATCGACATCTTCGGCGGTCCGACCTCCTGACGGAGGTCCGGATCGTCCGATATCGGACGAGGACTGAGAAATGGGAATCCGCAAGTACAAGCCGACGACGCCGGGCCGTCGTGGCTCCAGCGTCGCCGACTTCGTCGAGGTCACGCGGTCCACGCCGGAGAAGTCGCTGGTCCGCCCGCTGCACAGCAAGGGCGGCCGTAACAACGCCGGTCGTGTGACCGTTCGCCACCAGGGTGGCGGACACAAGCGCGCCTACCGAGTGATCGACTTCCGTCGTCACGACAAGGACGGCGTGCCGGCGAAGGTCGCGCACATCGAGTACGACCCCAACCGCACCGCGCGTATCGCGCTGCTGCACTACGCCGACGGCGAGAAGCGCTACATCCTCGCCCCGCGCAACCTGCAGCAGGGCGACCGCGTCGAGAACGGTCCCGGGGCCGACATCAAGCCGGGCAACAACCTGGCGCTCCGCAACATCCCGGTCGGTACCACGATCCACGCGATCGAGCTCCGTCCCGGTGGCGGTGCCAAGTTCGCCCGCTCCGCCGGTGCCTCCGTGCAGCTGCTCGCGAAGGAGGGCTCGATGGCCCACCTCCGCATGCCGTCCGGAGAGATCCGCCTGGTCGACGTGCGCTGCCGCGCCACCGTCGGCGAGGTCGGCAACGCCGAGCAGTCGAACATCAACTGGGGTAAGGCGGGCCGTAAGCGCTGGCTGGGCGTTCGCCCGACCGTGCGTGGTGTGGTCATGAACCCGGTCGACCACCCGCACGGTGGTGGTGAGGGTCGTACCTCCGGTGGTCGCCACCCGGTGTCCCCGTGGGGCAAGAAGGAAGGCCGTACTCGTTCGCCCAAGAAGGCGTCGAACAAGTACATCGTCCGCCGCCGCAAGACGAACAAGAAGCGCTAAGGACGGGTTGAGATGCCTCGTAGCTTGAAGAAGGGGCCCTTCGTCGACGACCACCTGATCAAGAAGGTGGACGCCCAGAACGAAGCCGGCACCAAGAACGTCATCAAGACCTGGTCCCGTCGCTCGATGATCGTGCCGGCCATGCTCGGCCACACGCTCGCGGTGCACAACGGCAAGACCCACATCCCGGTGTTCGTCACCGAGTCGATGGTCGGCCACAAGCTCGGCGAGTTCTCGCCGACCCGCACCTTCCGGGGCCACGTCAAGGACGACCGGAAGTCGAAGCGCCGCTAAAGCGGATCGCATTCAGACAAAGAAACCTGAAAGGGACAACCATGGAAGCCAGGGCCCAGGCGCGGTACATCCGCGTCACGCCCATGAAGGCCCGCCGTGTGGTGGACCTCATCCGTGGCATGGATGCCACGGAGGCCCAGGCGGTCCTGCGATTCGCTCCGCAGGCCGCCTCCGTACCGGTCGGCAAGGTGCTCGACAGCGCCATTGCCAACGCCGCGCACAACTACGACCACACCGACGCCGACAGCCTCTTCATCTCCGAGGCGTACGTCGACGAGGGCCCGACCCTGAAGCGGTTCCGGCCGCGTGCCCAGGGCCGTGCCTACCGGATCCGCAAGCGGACCAGCCACATCACCGTGGTCGTCAGCAGCAAGGAAGGAACCCGGTAATGGGCCAGAAGGTTAACCCGCATGGGTTCCGCCTCGGCATCACCACGGACTTCAAGTCCCGTTGGTACGCCGACAAGCTGTACAAGGACTACGTCAAGGAAGACGTCGCCATCCGTCGGATGATGACGTCCGGCATGGAGCGCGCCGGTATCTCCAAGGTGGAGATCGAGCGCACCCGTGACCGCGTCCGCGTCGACATCCACACCGCTCGCCCGGGCATCGTCATCGGCCGCCGCGGCGCCGAGGCCGACCGCATCCGCGGCGACCTGGAGAAGCTGACCGGCAAGCAGGTCCAGCTGAACATCCTCGAGGTCAAGAACCCCGAGACGGATGCTCAGCTGGTCGCCCAGGCCGTCGCCGAGCAGCTCTCCTCCCGCGTCTCCTTCCGTCGGGCCATGCGCAAGAGCATGCAGTCCGCCATGAAGGCCGGCGCCAAGGGCATCAAGATCCAGTGCGGTGGCCGCCTCGGCGGCGCCGAGATGTCCCGCTCGGAGTTCTACCGCGAGGGCCGTGTGCCCCTGCACACGCTCCGCGCGAACGTGGACTACGGCTTCTTCGAGGCCAAGACGACCTTCGGCCGTATCGGCGTGAAGGTCTGGATCTACAAGGGCGATGTCAAGAACATCGCCGAGGTCCGTGCCGAGAACGCTGCCGCCCGTGCGGGTAACCGCCCGGCGCGCGGTGGCGGCGGCGCCGACCGTCCGGCCCGTGGTGGCCGTGGCGGCGAGCGTGGCGGGCGCGGTCGCAAGCCGCAGCAGGCTGCTGGTGCCGAGGCCCCCAAGGCCGAGGCCCCCGCGGCTGCCGCTCCGGCTGAGAGCACCGGAACGGAGGCCTGACCGACATGCTGATCCCCCGTAGGGTCAAGCACCGCAAGCAGCACCACCCCAAGCGCCGCGGTATGGCCAAGGGTGGTACCACGGTTGCGTTCGGCGAGTACGGCATCCAGGCCATGACTCCGGCGTACGTGACCAACCGCCAGATCGAGGCGGCCCGTATCGCGATGACCCGCCACATCAAGCGTGGCGGCAAGGTCTGGATCAACATCTACCCGGACCGCCCCCTCACCAAGAAGCCCGCCGAGACCCGCATGGGTTCCGGTAAGGGTTCTCCGGAGTGGTGGGTCGCGAACGTGCACCCGGGTCGGGTCATGTTCGAGCTGTCGTACCCCAACGAGAAGATCGCCCGTGAGGCGCTGACTCGTGCGGCCCACAAGCTGCCGATGAAGTGCCGGATCGTCAAGCGCGAGGCAGGTGAAGCGTGATGTCGGCCGGTACCAAGGCGTCCGAGCTGCGCGAGCTGGGCAACGAGGAGCTTCTGGCGAAGCTCCGCGAGGCCAAGGAAGAGCTGTTCAATCTCCGCTTCCAGGCGGCGACGGGTCAGCTCGAGAACCATGGCCGTCTCAAGGCGGTCCGCAAGGACATCGCCCGGATCTACACCCTCATGCGTGAGCGTGAGCTCGGCATCGAGACGGTGGAGAACGCCTGATGAGCGAGAAGAACGTGACTGAGAACGCAGAAGCGCGCGGCTTCCGCAAGACCCGTGAGGGTCTTGTCGTCAGCGACAAGATGGACAAGACCGTCGTCGTCGCCGTCGAGGACCGCGTCAAGCACGCGCTGTACGGCAAGGTCATCCGCCGTACGAACAAGCTCAAGGCGCACGACGAGCAGAACGCCGCGGGCGTCGGCGACCGTGTCCTCCTCATGGAGACCCGGCCGCTGTCCGCGACGAAGCGCTGGCGCGTCGTCGAGATCCTCGAGAAGGCCAAGTAATCCCTCCTAGGGGGACCCCCTAGGCATCGTTCCGCCAGGCTCGGGGCGGGTGCGGCTTCCGCACCCGCCCCGGGAACCGGCAGACAACCAGGAGATAGACGTGATCCAGCAGGAGTCGCGACTGCGTGTCGCCGACAACACTGGTGCGAAGGAAATCCTTTGCATCCGTGTGCTCGGTGGCTCCGGTCGCCGCTACGCGGGCATCGGTGACGTCATCGTCGCCACCGTCAAGGACGCGATCCCCGGCGGCAACGTGAAGAAGGGTGACGTCATCAAGGCGGTCATCGTTCGCACCGTCAAGGAGCGCCGTCGTCCGGACGGCTCGTACATCCGCTTCGACGAGAACGCCGCCGTCATTCTCAAGAACGACGGTGACCCTCGCGGCACCCGCATCTTCGGCCCGGTCGGGCGTGAGCTGCGCGAGAAGAAGTTCATGAAGATCATCTCGCTGGCTCCGGAGGTGCTGTAAGCATGAAGATCAAGAAGGGCGACCTGGTCCAGGTCATCACCGGTAAGGACAAGGGCAAGCAGGGCAAGGTCATCGCGGCCTACCCCCGCGAGGACCGTGTCCTGGTCGAGGGTGTCAACCGGGTCAAGAAGCACACCAAGGCCGGTCCCACGGCCGGCGGTTCGCAGGCCGGCGGCATCATCACCACCGAAGCCCCCGTTCACGTGAGCAACGTTCAGCTCGTCGTGGAGAAGGACGGCAACAAGGTCGTGACCCGCGTCGGTTACCGCTTCGACGACGAGGGCAACAAGATCCGCGTTGCCAAGCGGACGGGTGAGGACATCTGATGGCTACCACCACTCCGCGTCTGAAGACGAAGTACCGCGAGGAGATCGCGGGCAAGCTGCGTGAGGAGTTCTCCTACGAGAACGTCATGCAGATCCCCGGCCTCGTCAAGATCGTGGTCAACATGGGTGTCGGCGACGCCGCCCGTGACTCGAAGCTCATGGACGGTGCCGTCCGTGACCTGACCACCATCACCGGTCAGAAGCCGGCCGTCACCAAGGCCCGCAAGTCCATCGCGCAGTTCAAGCTGCGTGAGGGACAGCCGATCGGTGCCCACGTCACGCTCCGTGGCGACCGCATGTGGGAGTTCCTGGACCGCACCCTGTCGCTCGCGCTGCCGCGCATCCGCGACTTCCGCGGCCTGTCCCCCAAGCAGTTCGACGGCCGTGGCAACTACACCTTCGGTCTCACGGAGCAGGTCATGTTCCACGAGATCGACCAGGACAAGATCGACCGCGTCCGGGGTATGGACATCACCGTGGTCACCACGGCGACCAACGACGCTGAGGGCCGCGCGCTCCTTCGTCACCTCGGCTTCCCGTTCAAGGAGGCGTGAGCGAGATGGCGAAGAAGGCTCTGATCGCTAAGGCTGCTCGCAAGCCCAAGTTCGGTGTGCGTGGCTACACCCGCTGCCAGCGCTGCGGCCGTCCGCACTCCGTGTACCGCAAGTTCGGCCTGTGCCGCGTGTGCCTTCGTGAGATGGCTCACCGTGGCGAGCTGCCGGGCGTGACCAAGAGCTCCTGGTAATTCCGGTAATTCGGGATTCCCAAGGCTCTCGGTAAGCATCTGGGTCGGCAGAGCGTCCACTTCACATGCCGTAGGCTTGTGGGGTTGGGCGCCTGCCGCGCCCGTACGACTTACTACGCCGTAGGTCCACCGCGCCGCACCCGTCCCGTCTCGGATCGGGGAGAGGGATGGCGCACCAGGAAACCCCGGCGAGAGAGGCCGAAGGCCAATTCATGACCATGACTGATCCGATCGCAGACATGCTTACGCGTCTGCGGAACGCGAACTCGGCGTACCACGACACCGTGGCGATGCCGCACTCGAAGATCAAGTCGCACATCGCGGAGATCCTCCAGCAGGAGGGCTTCATCACGGGCTGGAAGGTCGAGGACGCCGAGGTCGGCAAGAACCTCGTCCTGGAGCTGAAGTTCGGCCCCAACCGTGAGCGCTCCATCGCGGGCATCAAGCGGATCTCCAAGCCCGGTCTCCGGGTGTACGCGAAGTCCACCAACCTGCCGAAGGTGCTCGGCGGTCTCGGCGTGGCGATCATCTCCACGTCGCACGGACTCCTCACCGACAAGCAGGCCGGCAAGAAGGGCGTAGGCGGAGAAGTTCTCGCCTACGTCTGGTAACGGAAGGGAACGGAGGAAACAGCTATGTCGCGCATCGGCAAGCTCCCCATCGCGGTTCCCGCCGGCGTGGACGTCACCATCGACGGCCGTACGGTCAAGGTCAAGGGCCCCAAGGGCGAGTTGACCCACACCGTCGTGGCACCGATCGAGATCGTCAAGGGTGAGGACGGCGTTCTGAACGTCACCCGCCCGAACGACGAGCGTCAGAACAAGGCCCTCCACGGCCTGTCCCGCACGCTGGTGGCGAACATGATCACCGGCGTGACCCTGGGTTACGTGAAGAAGCTCGAGATCAGTGGTGTCGGTTACCGCGTGACCGCCAAGGGCTCGAACCTCGAGTTCGCGCTCGGCTACAGCCACCCGATCCTGGTCGAGGCCCCCGAGGGCATCTCCTTCAAGGTGGAGAACCCGACCCGTTTCTCGGTCGAGGGCATCGACAAGCAGAAGGTCGGCGAGGTTGCGGCCAACATCCGCAAGCTGCGCAAGCCCGACCCGTACAAGGCCAAGGGCGTCAAGTACGAGGGCGAAGTCATCCGCCGCAAGGTCGGAAAGGCGGGTAAGTAAGCCATGGCATACGGACAGAAGATCCTCAAGGGCGACGCCTACAAGCGCGCCGCGATCAAGCGCCGTCACATCCGGATCCGCAAGCGGATCGCCGGTACGGCGGAGCGTCCCCGTCTGGTCGTTACCCGCTCCAACCGCCACATCGTGGCCCAGGTGATCGACGACATCAAGGGTCACACCCTGGCGTCGGCGTCCACCCTGGACACCTCGGTGCGCGGTGGCGAGGGCGACAAGTCCACGCAGGCCAAGCAGGTCGGGGCCCTGGTCGCCGAGCGCGCCAAGGCCGCGGGCGTCGAGGCCGTCGTGTTCGACCGTGGTGGCAACCAGTACGCCGGGCGCATTGCCGCCCTGGCGGACGCCGCCCGCGAAGCCGGACTCAAGTTCTGAGCCGCTCGTAGCTAGCGGAAAGAGAGAGGTAATCCAATGGCTGGACCCCAGCGCCGCGGTGGCGGTGCCGGTGGCGGCGAGCGGCGGGACCGTAAGGGTCGTGACGGTGGCGCAGCCGCCGCCGAGAAGACCGCTTACGTTGAGCGTGTCGTCGCGATCAACCGTGTCGCCAAGGTTGTGAAGGGTGGTCGTCGCTTCAGCTTCACCGCGCTGGTCGTGGTGGGCGACGGTGACGGCACCGTGGGTGTCGGTTACGGCAAGGCCAAGGAGGTGCCGGCCGCCATCGCCAAGGGTGTTGAGGAGGCCAAGAAGCACTTCTTCAAGGTCCCCCGTATCCAGGGCACCATCCCGCACCCGATCACGGGCGAGAAGGCAGCGGGCGTCGTCCTGCTCAAGCCTGCCTCCCCCGGTACCGGCGTCATCGCCGGTGGCCCGGTGCGTGCCGTGCTCGAGTGCGCCGGCGTGCACGACATCCTGTCGAAGTCGCTCGGCTCGTCGAACGCGATCAACATCGTGCACGCGACCGTGGAGGCCCTGAAGGGTCTGCAGCGTCCCGAGGAGATCGCGGCCCGCCGCGGTCTGCCCCTCGAGGACGTCGCTCCCGCGGCGCTTCTCCGCGCACGTGCAGGGGCGGGTGCGTAATCATGGCGCAGCTCAAGATTACGCAGGTCAAGTCCTACATCGGCAGCAAGCAGAACCACCGTGACACCCTGCGTTCCCTTGGCCTCAAGGGCATCAACACGCAGGTCGTCAAGGAGGACCGCCCCGAGTTCCGCGGCATGGTGCACACCGTCCGCCACCTCGTGTCGGTCGAGGAGGTCGACTGATCATGGCGGAGAACAACCCGCTCAAGATCCACAACCTCCGTCCCGCCCCGGGCGCCAAGACCGCCAAGACCCGTGTGGGTCGTGGTGAGGCGTCGAAGGGTAAGACGGCCGGTCGTGGTACCAAGGGTACGAAGGCTCGTTACCAGGTTCCGGAGCGCTTCGAGGGTGGCCAGATGCCCCTCCACATGCGTCTTCCGAAGCTGAAGGGCTTCAAGAACCCGTTCAAGACCGAGTTCCAGGTCGTGAACCTCGACAAGCTGGCCGCGCTCTACCCCGAGGGTGGCGAGGTCACCGTCGAGGGTCTGGTGGCCAAGGGTGCCGTTCGCAAGAACAGCCTCGTCAAGGTCCTCGGCCAGGGCGAGATCTCCGTGGCGCTGCAGGTGACGGTCGACGCCGTCTCCGGCTCCGCCAAGGAGAAGATCACCGCCGCCGGCGGTACCGTCACCGAGCTCGTCTGAACGCAACAGGCGACTCGATGACTTGAGCGATCCCGACCGGGGATACCCCACAAATGGGGTATCCCCGGTTGGTCGTTCCAAGGGTGGCAGTCCCGCGGGTAAGGTGGCCTGCACTGCCAACTTTCACAGCTGTCGCACCTCGGGCACTTTGACGGGCAGTTGACCGTTATCCCTGTCGTTGTTCTATTGGAACCTCAAGACCGTCACCCTTGCCGCAGACGCGCGGGGGTCGCAGGAGGCACCGTGCTCACCGCGTTCGCCCGGGCGTTCAAGACGCCCGACCTGCGCAAGAAGCTGCTCTTCACGCTCGGCATCATCGTGGTGTACCGACTCGGTACCCACGTCCCGATTCCGGGCGTCGACTACCAGAACGTCCAGACCTGTATCGACGTAGCCAAGGGCAACCAGGGTCTGTTCGGTCTGGTCAACATGTTCAGCGGCGGCGCTCTGCTGCAGATCACGATCTTCGCGCTCGGCATCATGCCGTACATCACCGCGAGCATCATCCTGCAACTCCTGACGGTGGTGATCCCCCGCCTCGAAGCCCTCAAGAAGGAGGGCCAGACGGGTACGGCGAAGATCACGCAGTACACCCGCTACCTGACCGTCGCGCTCGCCGTCCTCCAGGGCACCGGCCTCGTCGCCACCGCCCGCAGCGGTGCCCTCTTCCAGGGTTGCCCGGTCGCCGGCCAGATCGTCCCCGACCAGTCGATCTTCGTCACCGTCACCATGGTGATCGTCATGACCGCCGGTACGGCCGTCGTGATGTGGCTCGGCGAGCTCATCACCGACCGTGGCATCGGCAACGGCATGTCGATCCTGATGTTCATCTCGATCGCCGCCACCTTCCCGGGCGCCCTGTGGGCCATCAAGCAGCAGGGCACGCTGGCCGACGGCTGGATCGAGTTCGGCACCGTGGTCGCCGTGGGCCTGGTCATGATCGGCCTGGTGGTCTTCGTCGAGCAGGCTCAGCGCCGTATCCCGGTCCAGTACGCGAAGCGCATGATCGGCCGCCGTTCCTACGGCGGCACGTCGACCTACATCCCGCTGAAGGTCAACCAGGCGGGCATCATCCCCGTGATCTTCGCCTCGTCGCTGCTGTACATCCCCGCGCTGATCGCGCAGTTCTCCGGTGGGAACGCCGGCTGGAAGACCTGGATCGAGCAGAACCTCGCGCTGCCGGACTCCCCGCTGCACATCACCCTCTACTTCTTCCTGATCATCTTCTTCGCCTTCTTCTACGTGGCCATCACGTTCAACCCTGAAGAAGTCGCCGACAACATGAAGAAGTATGGTGGCTTCATCCCGGGCATCCGGGCTGGCCGACCGACGGCTGAGTATCTGAGCTACGTACTCAACCGGATCACCTGGCCGGGTTCGCTGTATCTGGGTCTGATCGCTCTCGTCCCGACGATGGCGTTGGTTGGTTTCGATGCAGACCAGAACTTCCCGTTCGGCGGCACCAGCATCCTGATCATCGTGGGTGTCGGCCTCGAGACGGTGAAGCAGATCGAGAGCCAGCTCCAGCAGCGCAATTACGAAGGGTTCCTCCGCTGATGCGAATCGTCCTCGTCGGGCCGCCGGGTGCCGGTAAGGGAACGCAGGCCACTCGCCTTGCCGAGAAGCTGTCGATCCCGCACATCTCCACGGGCGATCTGTTCCGGGCCAACATCAGTCGGCAGACGGAGCTCGGCAAGCTGGCGAAGTCCTACATGGACGCCGGCAACCTGGTGCCGGACGAGGTCACCATCGCCATGGCGAAGGACCGCATGGAACAGCCGGACGCCGAGAACGGCTTCCTGCTGGACGGTTTCCCGCGCAACGTCTCGCAGGCCGAGGCGCTCGACGAGCTGCTCCAGAGCGAGGGCATCACCCTGGACGCGGTGCTCGACCTGGAGGCGCCCGAGGCGGAGGTCGTCAAGCGGATCGCCGGGCGGCGCATCTGCCGCAAGGACTCCGCTCACGTCTTCCACGTGACGTACAGCGCGCCGAAGAAGGAGGGCGTCTGCGACGTCTGCGGCGGCGAGCTGTACCAGCGGGACGACGACACCGAGGAGACCGTGCGCAAGCGGCTGGAGGTCTACCACACGCAGACCGAGCCGATCATCGACTACTACAAGGCGCAGGGGCTGGTCGTGACCATCTCCGCGATGGGCGCGGTCGACGAGGTCACGGGTCGCGCGCTGGAGGCGCTCAAGCGCGAGGACGACGGTCAGTAGTCGTTCGTCGTACGTGGTCGGCGGCCGCGGTCCCCACTGAGGGGCCGCGGCCGCTGCGTTGGGTGGGCGGCACCGGCCGCCCCGTATCGTGGAAGCAGTCCGTCCCCTCCCGGTCCAGAAAGGCCGTCGTCCTCATGGTGCAGATCAAGAGTCCCGAGCAGATCGCCAAGATGCGTGAGGCCGGGTTGGTCGTCGCCGCCATTCACGCGGCCACGCGTGCGGCGGCGGTGCCCGGGGCCAGCACCAAGGATCTGGACGAGGTCGCGCGCAAGGTGCTCGCGGAGCACGGCGCCAAGTCGAACTTCCTGGGGTACGGCGGCTTCCCCGCGACCATCTGCACCTCGGTGAACGAGGTCGTGGTGCACGGCATCCCGTCCGGGGACGTCGTCCTCAAGGACGGCGACATCATCTCCGTCGACTGCGGCGCGGTCGTCGACGGCTGGCACGGCGACGCGGCGTACACGGTCTTCGTGGGCTCCGGTCACGCCCCGGAGCTGATCGAGCTGTCCCGGGTGACCGAGGAGTCGATGTGGGCCGGCATCGCGGCCATGAAGCAGGGCAACCGGCTCGTCGACGTCTCCCGGGCCATCGAGACCTACATCCGCCGCCAGCCGAAGCCCGGCGGCGGTCGCTACGGGATCATCGAGGACTACGGCGGCCACGGCATCGGCACCGAGATGCACATGGACCCGCACCTGCTGAACTACGTCGACAGGCGGCGGGGCAAGGGCGCGAAGCTGGTGCCCGGCTTCTGCCTGGCCATCGAGCCGATGGTGTCGCTGGGCACTCCGAGGACCGAGGTCCTCAAGGACGACTGGACGGTCATCACGACCGACGGCACCTGGTCCTCCCACTGGGAGCACTCCGTCGCCCTGACCGAACAGGGCCCCCTGGTCCTGACGGCCCCCGACGGCGGCCGGGCCAAGCTCGCGGAGTACGGGATCACGGCGGCGCCGGATCCGTCGGCCTGACGGTGGCCCCGTCCACGACCGCCGCGGCCGGAGGCCGGCGCAGCCGGGCGATGCCAGTGAGGCGCCCCTGGCGCCGAGCCCGCGAGGGCGGCGTCGAGGACGGGCCGGCGGCCGGGCCGAGCTCGCGGAGCACGGGATCACGGCGGCGCCGGATCCGGTCGCTTAATGACCATGGGCTTGGGGCAGACTGCCTCGATTCGTCTTTCCGGGTGCACTGACGTAGACTGACTCGTCGGCTCCTGTGCACCCGCATGCCTGCATGCGCCCTTAAGGGAAAAGTCCAGGGGTCGATCAAGGTAGTCGATTCCGAAGGGCAAAGCGTGGCCAAGAAGCAAGGTGCCATCGAGATCGAGGGCACCGTCGTCGAGTCTCTGCCGAACGCCATGTTCAAGGTCGAGCTCCAGAACGGCCACCAGGTCCTGGCACACATCAGCGGCAAGATGCGCATGCACTACATCCGCATCCTCCCTGACGACCGGGTCGTGGTGGAGCTTTCCCCGTACGACCTCACGCGTGGCCGGATCGTCTACCGGTACAAGTAGATCTTGCCTTCGCCCCGCGTTCCGACGCGGGGCCGTCGGCAACTGACCCGGAGAACCTCACCCCATGAAGGTCAAGCCGAGCGTCAAGAAGATCTGCGACAAGTGCAGGGTGATCCGCCGTCACGGCCGGGTCATGGTCATCTGCGACAACCCGCGCCACAAGCAGCGCCAGGGCTGACCGCAGGACCTCTCCCTCTGCACCGCTTTCGCAGAGATTCGCGCGACGCGAGCAACATGTTCATACGCAGGGCCCGAGCCGCGCGTCGGCTCGACACCCCCGGTCGGAGGCCGGGGACCCAGTTCGTACCTGATACGGCGGCTGGGAACCGGTCCTGTGGAAGACCTCCGAAGATCACCAGGAGCCATTGCATGGCACGCGTTTCCGGTGTCGACATCCCGCGCGAAAAGCGCGTGGAGGTCGCCCTCACCTACGTGTTCGGCATCGGCCGGACCCTCTCGCAGGCGACGCTGGCCGCCACGGGCATCGACCCGAACACCCGCGTCCGCGACCTGAGCGAAGAGCAGCTCGTCGCGATCCGCGAGTACGTCGACAACAACATCAAGACCGAGGGTGACCTCCGTCGCGAGATCCAGGCCGACATCCGCCGCAAGGTCGAGATCGGCTGCTACCAGGGTCTGCGTCACCGCCGCGGTCTGCCCGTCCGCGGTCAGCGCACCAGCACGAACGCCCGTACCCGCAAGGGCCCGCGTCGCGCCATCGCCGGCAAGAAGAAGCCGGGCAAGAAGTAGTCCACAGCGGACTCGCCGTCCAGCGGTCTTCGCTGTAGGACCGACCACCTCCCGTAGGAGTTATAGATGCCCCCCAAGGGTCGTCAGGGCGCTGCCAAGAAGGTGCGCCGCAAGGAAAAGAAGAACGTCGCTCACGGCCACGCGCACATCAAGAGCACGTTCAACAACACGATCGTCTCGATCACGGACCCCTCGGGCAACGTGATCTCCTGGGCCTCCGCCGGCCACGTCGGCTTCAAGGGCTCCCGCAAGTCCACGCCGTTCGCCGCGCAGATGGCCGCCGAGTCGGCTGCCCGCCGCGCCCAGGAGCACGGCATGCGCAAGGTCGACGTGTTCGTCAAGGGCCCGGGTTCCGGTCGTGAGACCGCCATCCGTTCGCTCCAGGCGACCGGTCTCGAGGTCGGCTCCATCCAGGACGTCACCCCGACCCCGCACAACGGCTGCCGTCCCCCCAAGCGCCGCCGCGTCTGATCTTCGACGCGGGCCGCTTGGTCCGAGGTTCTCGGGCGGTACGACTCCTCGGGGTCGTACCGCCCGTACCCTTGTAAGGAATCACCGTCGGGCTACCGCCCGATGGCTCAGGGCGTCAAATAGCGGGCGCCCCTGACAGAAGGAACGCAACATGCTGATCGCTCAGCGTCCCTCGTTGACCGAAGAGGTCGTCGACGAATTCCGCTCCCGGTTCGTGATCGAGCCGCTGGAGCCGGGCTTCGGCTACACCCTCGGCAACTCCCTCCGCCGGACCCTCCTGTCCTCGATCCCGGGTGCGGCGGTCACGTCCATCCGTATCGACGGCGTGCTGCACGAGTTCACCACCGTGCCGGGCGTCAAGGAGGACGTCACCGACCTGATCCTCAACATCAAGCAGCTGGTCGTCTCCTCGGAGCACGACGAGCCGGTCGTGATGTACCTGCGCAAGCAGGGCCCGGGTCTGGTCACCGCCGCCGACATCGCGCCCCCGGCCGGTGTCGAGGTGCACAACCCCGACCTGGTCCTCGCCACGCTGAACGGCAAGGGCAAGCTGGAGATGGAGCTGACCGTCGAGCGCGGTCGCGGCTACGTCTCCGCCGTGCAGAACAAGCAGGTCGGCCAGGAGATCGGGCGCATCCCGGTCGACTCGATCTACTCGCCGGTTCTCAAGGTCACGTACAAGGTCGAGGCCACGCGTGTCGAGCAGCGGACCGACTTCGACAAGCTGATCGTCGACGTCGAGACCAAGCAGGCCATGCGGCCGCGTGACGCCATGGCGTCGGCCGGCAAGACCCTGGTCGAGCTGTTCGGTCTCGCCCGCGAGCTGAACATCGACGCCGAGGGCATCGACATGGGCCCGTCCCCGACGGACGCCGCCCTGGCCGCCGATCTGGCGCTGCCTATCGAGGAGCTGGAGCTCACCGTTCGGTCGTACAACTGCCTCAAGCGCGAGGGCATCCACTCCGTGGGTGAGCTCGTGGCGCGTTCCGAGGCCGACCTGCTCGACATCCGTAACTTCGGTGCGAAGTCGATCGACGAGGTCAAGGCGAAGCTGGCCGGCATGGGCCTGGCCCTCAAGGACAGCCCGCCCGGATTCGACCCGACCGCCGCGGCGGACGCCTTCGGCGCGGACGACGACGCGGACGCCGGGTTCGTCGAGACCGAGCAGTACTAGCAGCTCGGGCCAGACGGTCCGTTTTCGGGTGCGGGTGCGCTGTGCTTGATCGCGCAGTTCCCCGCGCCCCTTCCGGAAGCGCTCCTCCGGAGCTGCTTCCGGATCTCCGAAGGGCAACCGCCCGCTCGGATACTGACCCCGGTACCTGATACGGCCGGGGCAGAGACACAGGAGATAAAAAATGCCGAAGCCCACCAAGGGTGCCCGCATGGGCGGCAGTGCCGCGCACGAGAAGCTGCTCCTCGCGAACCTCGCGAAGGCGCTCTTCGAGCACGGCCGTATCACCACCACCGAGGCGAAGGCGCGCAAGCTGCGTCCCTACGCCGAGCGTCTGGTCACCAAGGCGAAGAAGGGCGACCTTCACAACCGCCGTCAGGTGCTCCAGGTGATCACGGACAAGAGCATCGTCCACACGCTCTTCACCGAGATCGGCCCGCGCTACGAGAACCGTCCGGGTGGCTACACCCGTATCACCAAGATCGGTAACCGTCGTGGCGACAACGCGCCCATGGCCGTCATCGAGCTGGTCGAGGCCCTGACGGTCGCGCAGCAGGCCACTGGTGAGGCCGAGGCCGCCACCAAGCGTGCGGTCAAGGAAGACGCCCTCAAGAAGGACGAGGCCGCTGAGGCCACGTCCGACGAGGCCGTCGAGGCTCCCGCCGAGGAGTCCAAGGACGAGGAGTCCAAGGACGCCTGAGGCAGCCGCCTTGCGTGAAGCGGGTCCGTCCTTCGGGGCGGGCCCGCTTTTTTGTGGGTGAGAGGATCCAGGGGTGAGTGACGAAGTACAGCCCGACCATGTGCGTATCCGCCTCGACCTGTCCTACGACGGGTCCGAGTTCTCCGGCTGGGCCAAGCAGGCGGGCGGCCGGCGGACCGTGCAGGGCGAGATCGAGGACGCGCTGCGGACCGTGACGCGGTCGCGGCACACGACGTACGAGCTGACCGTGGCCGGGCGGACCGACGCCGGGGTGCACGCACGGGGACAGGTGGCGCACGTCGATCTGCCCCGGGACGTGTGGGCGGAGCAGAAGGAGAAGCTGCTCAAGCGGCTCGCCGGGCGGCTGCCGAAGGACGTGCGGGTATGGGCACTGCGGGAGGCCCCGGCCGGCTTCGACGCCCGCTTCTCGGCCATCTGGCGCCGCTACGCCTACCGCGTCACCGACAACCCCGGGGGCGTCGATCCGCTGCTGCGGGGCCATGTCCTGTGGCACGACTGGCCGCTCGACGTCGACGCGATGAACGAGGCGGCCCGGGCGCTGCTGGGGGAGCACGACTTCGCGGCCTACTGCAAGAAGCGGGAGGGCGCCACGACCATCCGCACGCTGCAGGAACTGAGCCTGGTGCGCGGTGACGACGGGATCGTCACCGCGACCGTGCGGGCCGACGCCTTCTGCCACAACATGGTGCGCTCCCTGATAGGCGCGCTGCTGTTCGTGGGGGACGGGCACCGCCCGGCGGACTGGCCGGGGAAGGTGCTCGCCGCCGGCGTACGGGACTCGGCGGTGCATGTCGTACGGCCGCACGGGCTGACGCTGGAGGAGGTCGGCTACCCGGCGGACGACCAGCTGGCCGCGCGCAGCAAGGAGGCGCGCAACAAGCGGTCGTTGCCGGGCACGGCGGGGTGCTGCTGAAGCGGTGCCCTACTCGTTCGCCGCCGCCGAGGCCTGTGCCTCGCCCCGCCTGCGGATCTGGCGGAAGGAGAACTCGGCCAGGTCGTCGCCGGTGGAGAAGACCGCGGTGTCCTTGGGGGTCACGTCGTTGCCGTTCGTGAACCCGGCGATGGTGAAGTAGGCGTAGCGGCCGTAGGAGTTGGTCGTGGAGCGGCAGACCGCGGCGTTGCAGAAGGCCTTGACGCCTCCGCCGGACAGCGACTTCACGATGCTCTTGCTGTCGGCCTGCTCCTTGGCCTCGGCTGCCTGGGCCTCGGTGTCGAAGACGGCCACGCCCACCGTCACGGCCATGCCGTCCTTGGTGTAGGTGACGCGCAGCAGCCGGGTGCAGTCGTTGGCCTTGAGCACCTTGGGAAGGCTGCCTCCGGCGGCCGTGGCGCAGTTCTTGGTGTCGGCCGTCGGCCCCTTCTTGTAGACCGTCTCGCCCATGGTCAGCTGGGTGCCGGGGAAGAGACCGGCCGCGCTGAGCGGAGCGGTGTCCTTGGCCTTGCTGGAGATGAAGTCCTTCGGGTCCAGCGGCGGAGGCGCGCTGGTCGGCGCGAAGGACGGCGCCGGGGCGCCGGACTCGCTGGGGATGTCGGCGGTCGGGGGCAACTGGGAGGTCGGGCTGTTAGACGCCTCACTGTTGCCGTTGGCGGAGACGACGGCCACCGCGACGGCGGCTCCCACCGCGACGGTCGCGAGCGCGCCGCCGCCTATCAGCAGCAGCCGGCGGCGCTTGTGGCGCGACTCGGACGCCTCGGCGAGTGCCGCCCAGTCCGGCGTCTGGTCGCTGCCGCCGTTCCAGGGCTGCTGCGATTGCGGTTTCCAGGGATCCCACTGGGACTGGGGTCCCCCCTGCCCATAGCTCATGAGCCGCAGTTTAGACGGGCCGAGGGTGTGCTGGTCCGTCCCAACGAGCCCTGGAAGCCCTAGCGTTCGCTGCATGCGCACGGGCAAATACGGCATCTCCGGGTGGTTGGTACGAAGGGTCGCGGGCGGCCTGTGGGGGTTTCTCGTCGAGATGGCGGTGGGTCTGGTGCTTTCGGGGACCCGCGTGCCGGGACCGTCGTACGACCTTCTGCTGCTGGTCGTGCCGCGTTGCTGCGTGCCCCGGGTGCGCCGGCGGGCGCGGCGGGCGCTCACCTTCTGTGCGGCGGCCGTGACGGTGCGGTGCGGGCGGGCGCGGCCCTGAAAGAAGTGCGGGTGGCGGGGCCTTAAAATGGGGATGAGAACTGGATGCCGTGGTCGTGGCGCACCCGTTTTGACCGGGTGGACGCACCACAGGTATCCTGCTTCTTCGTTGTGTATTGGCTTGCTCATTCTCACGGGACGGGCCCTTACACCGGTCCACCGGGCCGATGACCAGCGACCAGCACGCGGTTTGCGTCACCGCAGTGCGGTCAGGGCTGTCGTGATCGTTTCGGTGACCTGTTCAGGACCATTCACTCGAAGCGAAGGCTACGAACCGTGCGTACGTACAGCCCCAAGCCCGGCGATGTGACGCGCCAGTGGCACGTCATCGACGCTCAGGACGTCGTCCTGGGTCGTCTCGCCACCACCGCCGCGTCCCTTCTGCGGGGCAAGCACAAGCCGATCTACGCGCCCCACGTCGACACCGGTGACTTCGTCGTCATCATCAACGCCGACAAGGTGCACCTCTCCGGCAACAAGCGGACCCAGAAGATGGCGTACCGCCACTCGGGTTACCCGGGTGGTCTGCGCTCCGTCCGTTACGACGAGCTGCTCGACAAGAACCCCGAGAAAGCCATCGAGAAGGCCGTCAAGGGCATGCTTCCCAAGAACACCCTGGGCCGTCAGATGCTCTCCAAGCTGAAGGTCTACCGCGGCGAGAACCACCCCCACGGTGCTCAGCAGCCGGTTCCGTTCGAGATCACCCAGGTCGCGCAGTAAGTCCGGCCACCCCCTAAGACTGAAGAGAATCTGAGGAGAATCGTGGCCGAGACCACTGCCGAGCAGCCGCTCGAAGAGCTTGACATCGACAGCTACACCACGGAGTCCGAGGTCCCCGTCGAGGGTGAGTACACCTCGGAGTCCATGGCCTCCCGCTTCGGCGACCCGCAGCCGGCCGCCGGCCTGGGCCGTCGCAAGAACGCCATCGCCCGCGTCCGGATCGTTCCGGGCTCCGGCAAGTGGAAGATCAACGGTCGCACCCTCGAGGACTACTTCCCGAACAAGGTGCACCAGCAGGAAGTAAACGAGCCCTTCAAGGTGCTCGAGCTCGAGGGACGTTACGACGTCATCGCCCGTATCGCCGGTGGCGGCGTCTCCGGCCAGGCCGGTGCGCTCCGTCTCGGTGTCGCCCGTGCGCTGAACGAGGCCGACGTCGACAACAACCGCGGCGCGCTGAAGAAGGCGGGCTTCCTGCGCCGCGACGACCGTGCGGTCGAGCGCAAGAAGGCCGGTCTGAAGAAGGCCCGCAAGGCTCCGCAGTACAGCAAGCGCTAAACCGCGGGCTGTACTCCGAACGCCCCGGCGGCACGCCACTGTGCCGCCGGGGCGTTCGTGTATCAACTGGCACAGGCGTATAACGGCACAAGACGCTCAAAGTCTTGTGTGATGGGATGGTCAGGCATCGTATGCCTGGGAATCCGGGGCCGCGAGTACGGGCCGCACCCGCGGGGCTACCGGGACTGACGTTTCCTCAGGAGGACAAGTGGGACGACTCTTCGGTACGGACGGCGTGCGCGGTGTCGCCAACGCGGATCTGACGGCCGAGATGGCGCTCGGTCTGTCCGTCGCGGCGGCCCACGTGCTGGCCGAGGCGGGCACCTTCGCCGGCCACCGGCCGACAGCGGTGGTCGGGCGGGACCCGCGCGCTTCCGGAGAGTTCCTGGAGGCCGCGGTGGTCGCCGGCCTCGCCAGCGCAGGCGTGGACGTCCTGCGGGTCGGCGTGCTGCCGACGCCGGCGGTGGCGTATCTCACGGGGGAGCTGGGGGCCGACCTGGGCGTCATGCTCTCCGCCAGCCACAACGCCATGCCGGACAACGGCGTCAAGTTCTTCGCGCGCGGTGGGCACAAGCTGGCGGACGACCTCGAGGACCGGATCGAGACCGTCTACGAGGAGCACCGGCGCGGTGAGCCCTGGGAGCGGCCGACCGGGGCCGGCGTCGGACGGGTGCGCGACTACGAGGAGGGGTTCGAGCAGTACGTCGGCCACCTCGTCGCCGCGCTGCCGAACCGGCTGGACGGACTGAAGATCGTCCTGGACGAGGCGCACGGGGCTGCGGCACGGGTGTCGCCGGAGGCCTTCACTCGGGCAGGCGCCGAGATCGTCACCATCGGGGCCGCACCGGACGGACTGAACATCAACGACGGGTGCGGGTCGACGCACCTGGGACAGCTGAAGGCCGCGGTGCTGGAGCACGGGGCCGCCTTCGGTGTCGCGCACGACGGTGACGCGGACCGGTGCCTCGCCGTGGACCACACCGGTGAGGAGGTGGACGGCGACCAGATCCTGGCCGTGCTCGCGCTGGCGATGCGGGAGCGTTCCGCCCTGCGCTCCGGCACCGTTGTCGCGACCGTGATGTCGAATCTGGGCTTCAAGCTGGCCATGGAGCGCGAGGGCATCCAGCTGGTGCAGACCGCGGTCGGCGACCGGTACGTCCTGGAGGAGATGAAGGAGCACGACTACGCCCTCGGTGGTGAGCAGTCCGGGCACGTGATCATCCTCGACCACGCGACGACCGGGGACGGCACGCTCACCGGGCTGCTGCTCGCGGCGCGGGTCGCGCAGAGCGGGCGGTCCCTGCGGGAGCTGGCCGGCGTGATGGAGCGGCTGCCGCAGGTGCTGATCAATGTGCCGGACGTCGACAGGTCGCGGGTGAGCACGTCCGCCGACCTGGCGGCGGCTGTCGGTGAGGCCGAGCGCGAGCTGGGTGCCACCGGGCGGGTGCTGCTGCGGCCGTCCGGGACGGAGCCGTTGGTGCGCGTGATGGTCGAGGCGGCCGACATCGACCAGGCGCGGTCCGTGGCGGGGCGGCTGGCCGACGCGGTGAAGTCGGCGCTGGGGTAGTGCCGGTTGCATGATGTCGGGTCGGGGGTGGGGGGCTCTGTCGTGCCGGGCCGCGGGTTGTCCGTGGTCGGTCGCGCAGTTCCCCGCGCCCCTAGGGGGCGTTCACCTGGCGGCGTCGTACGGACCAGAACCACTTCTGGGCCAGCAGCGTGAGGGTGCCGGCGAGAAGGATGCCGAGTAGGTTGAGCAGGAGCTGCTCGATGGAGCCGACGGTCTGCTCGGTGTCGCCGTAGCTGAGGGCCACCGCCGCGTTCGCCGCCGCCGGGACGGTCGTGACGGAGATGGCCACGCCCACCAGCGCGCCTGACTTCGACGAGGTCAGCGAAAGGGTGCCGGCGGCGCCCGCCAGCACCGCCACCACGAAGGAGAACCAGTCGGGGGCGTAGACGAACCCGGTCTGCGGCCGCTCGCCCTCCAACTGCTCCTCGGTGAACAGGCCGACGGCGTCCATGAAGTGGCTGAAGCCCACCGTCACCGCCATCGCCAGGGCGAAGCCCACCAGCAGCGCGATCAGGGAGCGCAGCGCGAGCCGGGGCCGGCGTTGCACGACCGCGGTCGAGACGCCGGCCAGGGGGCCGAACTCCGGGCCCACCGCCATCGCGCCCACGATCAGGATCGCGTTGTCGAGGACGACACCGCAGGCCGCGATCATCGTGGCGAGCGTGAGGAACGCGAGGTAGGTGACGGAGAGGGTCGACTCCTCGTGCGTCGCGTCGGTCAGGTGTTCCCACAGCACGGCGTCCGCGGCCTCGCCCGGGGCGTCCTTCTCGGCCCGCGTGGCCCGCTTCGACAGCGACAGGTCGATGTTCTCGACCGCGATCGAGCCGGTGTCCTCGAGGCCCAGTTGCTGCAGCTCGCTGAGGAGTTCGTCGCCGGCCTCCCGGGCGACGTCGCAAGTCACCACGTCCCCCGCGGGGTTGCGGGCGGCGCCCGTCAGCACGCACAGATGAGTGGTGCCGACGGTCTGCTCGATCACGCGGATCACGTCGTCGGTCCTGTCGGACGGTGTGATCACCCGGAGATGCAGCATGGCGGCAGCGTAACGGTCAGAGCTTGCGCAGGCTCAGGCGTCGCACCTTGTGGTCCGGGCCCTTGCGCAGGATCAGGGTGGCGCGGCCGCGGGTGGGGGCGATGTTCTCCACCAGATTGGGCTTGTTGATGGTGCGCCAGAGGGCGCGGGCGTAGGCGAGGGCCTCTTCCTCGGAGACCTGGGTGTATTTGCGGAAGTACGAGTCCGACTTCTGGAAGGCCGTGTGGCGGAGCTTCCTGAAGCGGTCGAGGTACCAGCTCTCGATGTCCTCGGCGCCGGCGTCGACGTAGACGCTGAAGTCGAAGTAGTCGGCGAGGCCGACGCGGGTGCGGCCGTCCTTGCCGGGGAGGGCGGGCTGCAGGACGTTCAGGCCCTCGACGATGAGGATGTCGGGGCGGCGGACGACGAGCCGTTCGCCGGGGACGATGTCGTAGATGAGGTGGGAGTAGACGGGCGCGGTGACCTCGTCCTTGCCTGCCTTGATGTCGGCGACGAAGCGGGTCAGGGCGCGGCGGTCGTACGACTCGGGGAAGCCCTTGCGCGACATCAGGCCGCGGGCTTGCAGTTCCTCGGTGGGGAGCAGGAATCCGTCGGTGGTGACCAGCTCGACGCGCGGGTGCTCGGGCCAGCGGGAGAGCAGCGCCTGGAGCAGGCGTGCGACCGTGGACTTGCCGACGGCCACCGAGCCGGCGACCCCTATGACGAAGGGGGTGCCGGACTGGGAGCCCTGCTCGCCGAGGAAGGTGTTGAGCGCGCCTCTGAGGCCGTCGGTGGCGCGGACGTAGAGGTTGAGGAGACGGGAGAGCGGGAGGTAGATGTCCCGTACCTCGTCGAGGTCGATGACGTCGCCGAGGCCGCGCAGCTTCTCGACTTCCTCCGCCGACAGGGGCAGCGGAGTCTTGTCGCGCAGCGCGCTCCACTCGGCGCGGGTGAGGTCGACGTAGGGAGTCGCCTCCGGCCGGTGCCGGTGGGCGCTCCGCGTCAGGGAGACCGGAGAGATCACGGTCCATTGTTACGGGAGTGTGGACGAAGGGGGGCGTGGGATGCGTCACGCGGGGGATTGCCGGGGGTCGGTCCGACGCCGAGCGGTGTGGGCGTTCGTCAGTCCGTGTCCGGGACCGACTGCAGTGTGCCGTCGTCGACGACCAGTTCGTGGTAGCCGAAGAGCTCACCGAGTTCGTGGTACCGCAGGTACCGCGACTCCGTGATCGGGACCAGGTGCGCCTTGAGGACTCGCAGGAGAAGGCGGAACCCCAGGTCGGGGTCGACCTGGACGACCACCTGTTCCAGAGCGCCCACCACCTCGACGCCGCCGCCCCGGACGGCGTCCACCACGGCCGGCGCGGCCTCGCGGATCTCGCGCAGGACCGCCTCCCTCAGAGGTCCGTCCGCCGGTGGCTCCGGCGGTGCGGGAGTGAAGGCGGGCTCGTCCAGGCGCACCCGTGCCGCGCAGACGCGGACGATCTCGTCGAGCCAGGCACGCCCGTTCACAGGCACCGTGTCCGGGGCGTACGGCAGTCCGGTCGCCGCACACCACAACCGGTCGATCAGCGGTGTGGGCACAGGGGATTCCAGCAGCCGCAGGGCGTCCCGCAGGAGCGTGGGCGCGTAGACCCCGTCCCCCCAGTTCGCCGCCTCGGTGACCAGTTCCCCGGGCGTGACCTCACCGGCCCAGGGGGCGGCGAACCACTTGGTGAGACCGCTGAGCCCGAAGTCGATCCAGATTTCCCGTCGTTCCGTCGTCCTACTGGACAAGGTGCTCGATCTCCTCGACGTGGTGTTCGCCGTATCCGAACCGTTCACCGATGGCCCGGTACCGCTCGTACTGCTCCGGCGTCAGCGGCACGGACAGGACGATCAGGAGGCGGACGAACAGCCGGAATCCGAGGTCGGGGTCGACCTGGCGGACCACATCCTCCAGCGCGGCCATGGCCTGCGTGGCCGGGACCGGCTGCCAGTGGGGGCTGATGGCCTTCCCCGCCGTCGCGGGCGCCGCTTCCCGGAGTTCCCGCAGCACCGCGGCGGTCGAGTCCGTCGGCGCCGCCGGCGGTACGGCGGGGGTGTGGGAGGGAGCCGCCGTCCTCAGCCGCTCCCGGCACCCCTCCTCGACGAGCCGCAGCCATTCGCGCCCGTCGATGCGCGAGTTCCCGTCCGTGACGGCGACCCACAGTGCCGTGATCGTGTCGTCCGGCAGGGGGGAGTGCAGCAGGCGCAGCGCGTCCTCCAGGAGGAGGGCCGCCGCCGAGCCCGGGGACTGCCCGGGCTCGTCGACGTCGGCCACACGACGGATCTCTCTCCGGGCGCTGTCGGCACGCCAGTCCTGGTGGGCGTTGCCGGCGAGTCGGGAGAGGCCGAAGTCCCAGTCCGTGTCCCGGCGCTGGGTGTCGATGGGCGGCCAGTCCACGTCGAGGCCGTCGCGGACGACCCCGACCGGGTACCCGAGCCGCTCGCCGAGGCCGAGGAACATGTCGTACCGCTCCTTCGAGACCCGTACGGAGTTGGCCTTCAGGGCCCGCAGGAAGAGGCGGAATCCCAGGTCGGCGTCGGTCTGCCCGGCCACCCGCAGCAGGCCCGGAACAAGGTCCGGCTGTCCGGCGGCGCCGGTCAGTCCGACGGCGAGAGCCCGGATCTCCGCCACGACCGCGCGGCACAGTTCCTCGTCCCGCACGGGACGGACCGGCGGCGGGACGTAGGAACTCCTGTTCCGCCGCAGGCGGTCGGTGGCCACGTCCGCGACCGCGCGCAGCCAGGCGCGGATGTCCATACCGTGGCCGGCCGGATCGAAGATCCGGCCGACCGCGGCCAGCCACACCGTGTGGAGGACATGCTCCGGCAACAGGCCGTCCAGCAGCCGACGGGCGTCCTCCTCCAACTCCACGGCTTCCTCGCCGTCGGACTCCTCCGCCGACCGGGCCGCGACCGCGAGCGCGGCCGGGAGGTCGACGGCGGGGCTGTCCGGGGCGCACAGCCGCTCTGTCAGAGCGGTGAGCCCGAAGTCGCCGGAGTAGCCCAGTTCGACGTACGTCGGATGTCGCTGTGGCATGGATCGTGTCCTCCGGCCGTCGTTGTCAGCCCAGGTTCAGGCCGTGGTCCACCAGCGTCCTGGAGTGCCCCAGGCGTTCACCGAGGGCGAGGAACGAGGCATGACGAGCCTCGTCGACCGCCACGAAGGACGCCTTCAACGCACGCAGGAGGAGCCGGAAACCGAGGTCCGCGCAGGACAGCCGGACGACCTGCTCCAGCGCCGGCACGAGGCCGTACAGCGGGATCGGATAGGTCCGGTTCTCGGTGGCGTTCGTCAGGGCACCGGCGATCGAATAGACCGCCTGTACGACGTCGGAGCGCAGTCCCTCGTCGGTCACCGCGGCGGGCGGAGGAGCAACGAAGGCGGCGTCGCGGCGGCGCTCGGCCGACAGCCAGGCCTCCTCGACCCTGAGCAGCCAGGTGCGGGGGCTGATGCCGTCCCTGGCCGGATCGAAGACGTTGTCCGTGGCCCCGAGCCACACAGTGCGAAGCGTCCCGTCCGGGACGGACGTGTCGAGCAGACACCTCACGTCCCGTCCGAGGTGCGAAGCCGCCACGGGATCCAGTTCGCTCACGGACCGCACCGCGATGCGCATCATGGCCTCGACCGGGCCGTACCGGGCGAGGCAGTCGAGCTCCGCCGGGGGAAGGTCCTCCGGGTCGTCGCACTGCGCGGCCAGCCATGTCAGCCCGACATCGTCTGCCATGTCAGCCCTCCAGATGCTGGCCCGCACCTTCCCCGCCGACCCGGACGCCCACGCCCTGCGGTCCCTTCCGCACCCACTTCTTTCCGAGAGAGCTTCCCATGTCCCGGATGTCCTGGCGGGGGTCTTCAGGTCCCGGGTCGGATGCGTCAGGAGGGTGGTTTCGGAGGAACCTGGACAGCGAATGTCGGTCGCGTGCCCTACTTGTCGCACGACTCCGGGTCCGTTGTTCCATCACGCGGGATGAGGTGCTCCACCACGTCCTCGACATGGCGGCCACCGAAGCCGAACCGCTCACCGAAGGACTTGTAGCGGACGACCTGTTCGTCGGTGAGCTGAACGGAAAGGACGTTCACCGTACGGAGAAGCAGCCGGAATCCGAGGTCGGGGTTTTCAACTGCTGGTCATCAAAGTCGGGAAAGTGAGCGTAACCCTGTTTGAGTGAGTGTCGTTGTCAGGGTGTGAATCTGACGGAATGGGCGAAGACGCAGGGCGTGCATCCGCAGACCGCGTATCGCTGGTTCCGTGAGGGGACGCTGCCGGTGCCGGCTCAGCGGGTCGGTCCGCGCACGATCCTGGTGAACGTCGAGTCGAACGCCGCGCCGGAAGCGGTCGGAGGGCTGGGTCTGTATGCCCGTGTCTGGTCGCATGACCAGAAAGCTGACCTGGAGCGGCAGGTTGCCCGCTTGTCCGCGTGGGCGGCGACGGCCGGTCACCGGGTCGTGCGGGTGGAGTCCGAGATCGCCTCGGGCATGAACGGTGCGCGCACGAAGGCGCGTCGTCTGCTGGCCGATCCGAACGTGACCTGCGTGGTGGTGGAGCGCAAGGACCGGTTGGGCCTGATGAACGTGGAGCTGGTCGAGGCCGCCCTGTCCGCGACGGGCCGTCGTCTGATCGTCCTCGATGAGGGCGAAGTCG